>CAZMEH010000456.1:0-1826 GCA_964564885.1 uncultured Saprospiraceae bacterium
AAGTAAAAAGAAAAAATCGGGCTTTAGCCCAACACAGCACAATGTTGGACTAAAGTCCTAGTTTTTTTAAAATTCAAATCCACGAGCTAAAGCACGTGGCAATAGATGTAAAACGCTGATAATCAGTTAATTTTAAACCTCCTTGACGCCAATCTGAGAAATCGAGATGTGTCACAGGATGCCCGTTAATACTTTTTTATAATTTCATTCTCAGTTCAAACTGCTTTACCGTTGGAATAAAGCCATTATTTTTTAAAAACCGTGAGGCATTTTCACCTTTCTCATCAATATTAATCACGGAAAGTGGCTTATCGGTATTCAGTTTAAGGTAATTTAAAATCTGCTTTCCGATCCCTTGTTCTCGATAATCTGGATGCACAACCAGCAATTTTATTCGACCACTATTTGCATTCAAACAAGCATAACCAATCAATTTATCATTTAATAAATAGCCAATATTTCTAAGTCCAGCATTATTATTTTGAATAGCAGTCATGTTATTTGACCAAGATGGTTCCATGTCCAACATCTTATTAATTTCTATTGGATTCACTGTTTCAATATCGCCAATAGATTGTTTTCCTATGAATAAAAGATGGCTAATTCCTCTTGACTCTTCACTCAATTTATAACAAACATAAAAGCAATGCGCTTTAAAACCAACGGCTTTATAAGTTCTAATTGCGCTATCATTTCCCTGTATTACTTCTAATTTGACATTAAAAATACCTTCGTTTTTTAAATTAGGAATAACATATTCATACATTTTCTTAGTCAATTGCTGTCCACGATGCGAAAAACGGACACCTGTTCCCATATTATAAATCCACTTTTCACCATTGACAATACGAAATCCATGTAAAATCACACCAACTAATTCTTCGCCATCAAATGCACCAACAGAATATTTCGGATTAAAATCTTCTTCCAGAAATTTCTCTTGAAGCATTAAATTTGTAAAATCAATTTTCACAAAATATTGAGAAAAAGCATCATTCAGCGTTGCCCCGATTTTTTCTATTGAAATATTTTCTAATGATTTGAAAGTCATGATAGGATTTTTGTAATTGTTGTGATTGTTATAATTGTTATAATTGTTTCGCTCCTGCGTCGCTGATTGCTGAGTTATTCTTTGACATTTACGGTACAAGGATATTGCAAGAAATAATAGATTCATTTTTTATTCAAAAACTATTAAATAGTGCGGTACGGTTTTCTTAATTTCTATATATTAATACACCGTATCAAAAATTTCATGAGGTTCTGTCCAGCCGGTCATGACCCGTTGCTCCTTAATTACCAACTAAAAATGGGTCATCCCGAGTACTCGGGATTGGACAACATATTAAATAAACTTTTGGTACCGTGTGCTAATGTAAGTAATAGAAAGTAATCATCACAAACAATCAAACAATTTCAGCAATTACATACTGAAAATATTAGAAATGCCTTAGGAAACGATTTCTTTATTAACTTTGTTGGGTAATCGATTGAAACAATTTCTTTATAGAAAAGAGAAACGAGCGCAAAGGATAGAAGTTTTTTTACTTTTTACAAAATAATCTCTATCCTCACTCCTCTCCTCCCGATTACTAGTCTTTATTCACAAAAGTTCTTATAGTCGAGAAATACAGATTTTAGATTTAAACTAGGCAGTTCTGAGCCTGCCTGTCGTGCCTTAGCAGGCAGGAAAGATAGCTGTGCTATCTCTCGAAGAACTAACGCAGTGTAAATTTAAAAGATGATTTTGTAGGCATATTAAGTTTTGTGAATAAAGACTACTGTACTGGACTATTTTAAATAATATTTAAAGATACATAATGACA
>CAZMEH010000457.1:0-3070 GCA_964564885.1 uncultured Saprospiraceae bacterium
TACTTTTAGGTAGTTTCAATGAGAACAATTCTTATTTTTGCAAAACAAGACATACAGGGCTTGGCGTTTACCTAGTTTAAATATCATTTCAGGTCTATTTGAAACGATGTATTTACAAAACTAAAAACACCGAGCAATATTATATAATTTGCAATCAACCAATTTGAGCAAAACAACCATTGTAATGGATTCTATGACCAAAGTTTTACAAATATCTGTTTCTTTCAGGCGTTTAAGCTACTTAATGCTTTTGATAATGAGTAGTTTATCTGTCAATGCTCAAGTGCCTGATAGCTTATCCGAAGAGAAACAGTCTTTATCTTTAAACGGTTTCACAAAATTGGATACGCTACGTCCGCCTATGGACTCGCTTCGTCCGCCAAAGTTCCGAGAAACGAAGACTATCAAAATTTCAGAAGACGCATTAGAAGAATTGGTCGAATACAGTGCCGAGGATTCCATGCGCCTTGATGCGGTCAACAAAGTTGTTTACCTCTACGGAAAAGCAACCGTAAAATATACAACGATTGAATTATCCGCTGGTCAAATTGTCTTCGATTTAGAAAACGATATTGTCAAAGCGGAGTTCATTTTGGATAGTTTAGGTCGAAAATCTGAAAATCCCGTATTTACGGAAGGAAGCAACGAACCTATTACCTCAGACAAGATGCGTTATAACTTTATCACCAAAAAAGGAAAGATTTATAACACAACTTCGACACAAGCTGGCGGCTTTATCACCAGTTCCGAAGCCAAAATTGTAGGAAAAATTGATAGCTTGCCCAATTCTTCTGATGTTATTTATGGTGAAAATGCGATTTATTCCACTTGTGATCATGAACACAAGCATTATGGTTTACGTAGTAAAAAACAGAAAATCATTCCAGATAAATTAGTGGTCGTTGGGCCTTCCAATATCGAAATTATGGGAATTCCAACGCCTCTTTGGTTACCATTTGGATTTTTTCCGTTGACAGAAGGACAATCTGGCGGTTTAATTTTTCCAAAAGATTATGAATTTTCTCCTCAATGGGGCTACGGATTGAGAAACGTAGGTTGGTATTTTGGTATCAATGATTATATGGATTTGCAAGTTGTTGGAGATATTTATACTCGTGGTAGTTTTGGTGTTCGTGCTATTTCCAATTATCGAAAACGTTATTCATACAGCGGTAATTTCCAATTAGGCTATTCTCGTCGAATAGAGGGCGATCCAATAGCCGACAACACACTCCCTAAAAGTGCTTATACTATAAAGTGGAGTCACAATCAAGATTCAAAAGCACATCCTTACAGGACATTTCGAGCAAGTGTTAATATAGAAACTAATAATTTTCAGCGAGATAATTTTAATGATGCCAATAGTGTTTTGAATAGTAATTTGAACTCAAGCGTTTATTTTACTCGTCAATTCCCAGGTAAACCATTTTCCTTTTCAGCAAGTTTAGGTCATTCTCAAAATGTGAATACCCATGATCTTACCTTGAATTTGCCAACGTTTGATTTTAAAATGCGTCGAGTATTTCCATTTCAAAGAAAAAATCCAATTGGTGAAGAAAAATGGTTTGAGAAAATCGGTATTACTTATAGCGGAAAAGTTCAAAATACAATTACAGGAAAAGATACCTTATTGTTTGAACCTGATTCTTTAAATTTCCGATATGGTGCAACCCATCGTGCGCCAATTAGTGCCAATTTTAAGATTTTTAAATATTTTAATATTTCGCCATCTATCAATTATTCTGAACAATGGTTCTTGAATACTCAACGAAAAGTATTTGACCCGACTATTGGCATTACACAGGACACCACTTTTGATAGCGAAGGATCACCAATTGATGTTTCATCAGATACAACCTTTGGTCAAGTCCTAGATATTACCGATAATGGTTTTAAGTCACTGCGGCAACTGAATGGAAGTATTTCTCTTAATACAAAGCTATTTGGTATGATGAATTTTCGTCGTGGTCCAATTAGAGCCATTCGACACACGGCTACGCCAACGATTAGTTATACTTATACGCCAGATTATACGAATGGATTTTTGGATTATTGGGACGAAGTGCAAGTTGATACACGCTATCCTGATGAGTTTTTAGAATACACTTATTTTACGGGCGGACTATTTGGTTCTGCTCAGCGAGGCGGTTCTCAATCCATATCTTACAGCGTTAGTAATATTTTAGAAGCCAAAATGGTGGACAAACGAGATACCAGTAACCAACTCAAAAAAGTCAAATTTCTTAAATCACTCGGTATTTCTGGAAATTATAATCTTGCTGCCGATTCTTTAAAAATGAGTGTTTTTAATATCAATGGTGCAACAACTATTTTACGAAAAATCAATGTCAACTTTGGAATGACACTCGATCCATTGGCAGCCGATCCGTTCACTAATCAGCGTATTGACACCTACGAATGGACACGAAATCGTCGTCCTGTCCGAATGACAAGCGCAAGAGTCAGCGCAAACGCAAAACTTAATTCGGAATTTTTCCAAGATGTTTTTGGTACAAAGGCAAAACCTAAAGAACCGAAACCATCTGCTCCAAACAATAGAGGCGGAGACGAAAATACCGCAGGTACTGAAAATCCATTTAGTTTTTTGCAAAACCTTTCGGTGAATTATAGTTTAGCCGTTTCCAATAAGTATTTTGACGGAGTGGATTCTACTTATATTTCGCAAAACAATATTCGTGTCAGTGGCGGAACAATCAATCTTTCTTCTAAATGGAGAATTACGATTGGCGGAGTTGGATATGATTTTGTGCGCAAAACGTTCACTTATCCAGATTTTAGGTTTCAAAGAGATTTGCACTGTTGGGAAATGGGCATGTCATGGCAGCCGCAGCGAGGAACGTATAGTTTTTACATTCGTGTCAAACAACCTTCTCAGCTTGACTTCTTAAACGTTCCATACCAACGGAATAATTACGATGTCCTAGGCGGTTTCTAACGTACCGTCGAATTCATTCGACAGTACAGAAATAAAAAAACCTATTAGAAATTTGAATTTCTAATAGGTTTTTTTATTTAACTAAAGATATTTATTATCAAAACTTACTACTTA
>CAZMEH010000458.1:0-10633 GCA_964564885.1 uncultured Saprospiraceae bacterium
TTTTCATATATTTTATAAGTAATTAATTCAATCTTAAAATATCAATACTTATATAAAAAAACACATATTTTGACATTTTAATGACAATTAGAAAAGAGATGAAAAACCCATTCTTCATCTGTAATTATTGTGACACTGAAATTATAGATTATAAAGCTATAATCCTATTATACCAATGGTTTTAATTTTAATTGATTTATCACTTTTAGTCAAAAAAAATAATTAATCTAAATAATTCACTATCATTTTACAGTAATCTATGTCACAATTAAGCAAAATAATAAATCTCTAGGTACAAAAAATTGAATAGTTTTTAACGTTATTTGTAAGGAGCATTAATAAAAAAGGTCTTAATGTATTTTTAACTAAGTTTAATGTAACCTTTTACCTACTTTATAGGTAAAAATACATAGATTAAACGCTATGAAAAATTCTACTACTGAAGCTGTACTACTAAATATAGCTAATAAGTTAAGACATATTAAACGACTATGAAAAACTTAAACTCGAACTCAATGACTCCCTATTTTATGAATTATTCTTGATACCAAAGAAAGCAAGCAAAACCACTTTTAATTATACTTTAGCTTTCTTGGCTAAATTTAAAGACATGAAGCATATATCAGTTTTGATATCTATCATATTTTTCATTAGTTCAAGTATTTCAGCACAACCTACTCAAGACCCTGCATTTGGGCAAGAGATAGAAAAAATGTTGGAATATGGTGTCTCTACTATCACAATTAAGGATTTCAAAAAAATGCTTAAGAATGAGAAGGTAGTTATATTGGATGCTAGAGAAAAACACGAATACGACGTTAGTCACATTAAAGGTTCAAAATGGCTAGGGCATAATTCCTTAAACAAAGCTGTACTAGAAAAACTAGACAAAAACGCAACTATTGTTGTTTATTGTACTGTTGGTATTAGAGCAGATAAGGTTGGTTCTAGACTTGAGAAAATGGGTTTTAAAAATGTTTTTAACCTATTGGGAAGTATTGTTGAATGGGTAAATCAAGGTAACATTGTGATTGATGCTAATAATGAGCCAACTTCTAATGTACATGCATACAGAGAAGAATATGCTAAATGGCTAACAGGAGGAACAAAAGTTCTTGAAGAAGAAGAAGAATAAGTCAGTAGTGCATTAAATCATAAATTATCGACAATTATAGTGTGTCAATTTCTGGATAACTACGAATTTCTAATCTGACTTTATTTATTGCCAGCCCGTCACTCGGAATGGCAATAGATCTAAAAACTCCAAATTAGGGATTTCTGTTAAACAATAAATAACGGTCAGTAATTTACGAATGGAAAAAATCATATGTAGTATTTAGGTAGCTGTAAGTCAATACTTATCTTAATCAACCTACTATTAATAAATAAATGAAAAGAGCTTGAAAGGAAATCTTTCAAGCTCTTTTTGTTTTAAAGTTAGCGAAACTGGATAATGATAACTGTTATCAAAAAAATATGCTTACTCATCGAATATTACGGAGAAATTAATTTAAGTTTTAATATATTCGTCTATCTAAATGACAATCCATAACCGCTTTTCATGACTGCACAAGAACGAATACAACAAGCTAAAGACAATAACCTAACACAACTTGACCTTTCCGATTGTGGTTTAATGGAAATTCCTGAAGAGGTTTTTGAATTGACACAACTTCAAACACTCCTTCTTGGAAAACCTTATCAATCAACAGACAATCAAGACAATCGAAATCGAATTGCTTTTATTCCTGTGGAGCTTTCTTATCTTAAAAACCTACAAGGTTTAGGCTTGGCCTCTAATGAATTTGATGAATTTCCAAGCATCATTAGTAATTTACCACGATTACAAACCTTGATGATGAACGATAATCAGCTAGTCACTCTACCAGCAGAGATTGGGCAGTTAAGGCATTTGCAAATACTTGGATTAAATAATAATTTATTGCTCGATCTTCCTCCTGAGATTGGCAATCTTAAAAAACTAAAAGTACTTGGATTGACTAATAATCGTTTGACGAGCTTACCAGATTCGTTTATTCGTTTTCGATATTTAGAACAATTAGGCTTGTCGAATAATCAGTTGACAGCAATTCCAGCCGTCATTTTTGACTTAGATGAGTTGCAAGTTGCTGGTTTTTCTAATAACAAAATCAAAGATTTTCCAAAAGAACTCATGCAGTTAAAGAGATTACAGCGATTGGACTTGACAGGTAATCCGCTTAATCCAAAACTTATAAACCTTGCAATTAAAGGTCATCAAGCTATTCAGTATTTCTTTTTCCAACAAGCAAATCAGCGAAAACGATTGCTTAAGGGTATTGTAGAAGGTAAAAAAGCAGCAGCGGAACGTAATCAATTGAAGGATAGATTTTTTAGAATTTTGAATTCAAAAAGTACTATTTGTTCGGTTTGTGATGGTTCAAAAAAAGTAAATGGACACATTGGGCATTTGAATATGCGCTTTGATAATGAAACTTGCTTTGGCTGTCATGGCGATGGTACAGCGGATGAAGATACCGAAGAATTGCACACGTTACTAGAAACTTGCAATCAAAAAAAAGAACGTTGTCGAGATTTCATTATAAGTTTAGTCGAGGATGAAACCTCTTTTACACGCAAAATAAAAGGTAATAGAGCAAACCAACAGATTATTTTTGAACAAACAGCTAATACCATTCGAGATATTTTGGTTGATAAGCGTCGTCAGATAGATGCTCGGGTTCGTCAGTTTTCATCTTATCAATTCTTTGAGCAAAAGATTTTAATCACTTTATATAATTTGCATTTGCATCAACTCACTCAAAAAGAACGCTTCGATGAAGGTGATTACTCACTTGATGTGTTTGATTCTCCCATCAATGTGTTTGGTATTTCACGAACTATTGAAACTATCCTTAGTGAACAAGAAGCTCTATTTGATGCTTTAATGGATACAAAAAGTGAGGAAAGTATTAAAGATATTAATGGTAGATTGAGTGAATTGATACAAGAATTGAAGATTTTGCAATAGACTAACTTTACGGCTATTCTTAGCTTAAAAAGAATAAACATGCTGTTCATTACGTGCGACGGGTTGAAACCGCATCGCTTTAGATGTTAAACAAGTGCAAGTGTTACTATATAAAGCAATGCGGTTTCAACCCATTGCACGTAATCAGAGCCGCTTTTTTCCTTAACTATACGGCTATGAGCTTGACGGTGAAAAGAAAATATTAGTTTTATTACTAAATTATCTAAAAATCAGATTTTTCATAGAAACCTACTCTAAAACGTTACACCGTCAAGCAAAGCGTCCGTCAAGGCGCAACCGTCCGTCTACCGTCTTAACTGTTCCCACAGTTTAATGACCTCTACCGCTTCTTTCACGTCGTGAACCCTTAGAATACTTGCACCTTGTTGCAAGGCAACCATATGAAGGGCAGAAGTACCATTGAGTGCATTTGCTGGCGTTGTGTTGAGTACTTTATAAATCATTGACTTCCTCGAAACGCCTGCTAAAATAGGCAAGCCCAATATTTTGAATTGATGCATCGTTTTCAATAGTTGATAGTTTTGCTCTACCGTTTTACCAAATCCAAATCCAACATCTATAATAATATCTTTGATGCCTAGCTGACGTAGTTTGCCAACTTTTTGAATCAAAAAATCTATAATTTCGAGCTGTACATTTTCATAATTCGCTTGGTCTTGCATATCTTTCGGCTTTCCCTTCATATGCATTAAAACATAAGGCACGCCTAGTTCCGCAACCGTTTCTAATAATTTATCATCTAAACTTCCTGCTGAAATATCGTTAACCATAGCTGCACCGTGTGCGACGCTTTCTCTCGCTACTTCTGCTCGAATGGTGTCAATCGAAATAATAGCGTTTGGAAATTCTTGATGAATAGCTCGAACCGCAGGAATAACACGGATTAGCTCCGCTTCGACCGTAACGATTTCTGCGCCTGGTCGAGAAGACATACCGCCAATATCGAGAATAGCTGCGCCTTCACTTAGCATTTTTTCTGCTTGATGCAAAATATCGTCCGTAGACATCAATCGACTGTCACTATAAAAAGAATCTGGCGTAATGTTTAAAACACCCATCACCACAGGATTGGAAATATCTAAAATTTGACCGTTGCAATTCATTTGCTTTATTCTTTCAATGTTTTATTGTCTCACTGTCTCACAGATAAAACAAAATTTTACCCTGTGTATTATTAAATACTTGAACAATGAAACAATGAAACACTCTTTCTTAAACCTAAAGTCTTAAAACTCCGTTAGAGAATAGTTAAAGTGCTCATTATTTATGATAACTTTTGAGTTTATTCCGTTTATTAGCTAGTAAATTTGAAGAAAACATATGAAATTCAAGTTAATCTTTATCTATATATTTTTTCAAAGCATAATAGCTGAAGCACAAGTAGCAGATTATCAATTGTTAAAACAACAGTTTAATTACCAAAGAGCATTCACATTTGAAAAAATACTATTACCTAGTATTGATGTATTCAGTCCAGTAAAACCAACTGTCGTTGCCCGTAATCAAGTACCTAAAGTCTATAATTACGAACAACTAGCTTTTTTTTGTAAGCTGGAAGTTAAAATTGAAAACATTACAAAACTACCTATAAAATTTAGGTTAGGTGATTTTCAATATATTGAAAAGCTAGAAGGAAAACCGTATTCACCATTTTTAATCGACCCGTGATTTTTTAATTAAAAACTACGAATTAAGAATTAAGAAATATATTCACGATGCTCGACCGAGTAATTGTTTTTCTAAAATATTTGCATTCGTAATTCTTAATTCCTAATTCCTAATTTCACTTATCATTCCATCTGTAAGTGTCTTGTTTGATGCCTGCTAAGTCGATGATGCGGTCAACTACTGTAGCAGATAATTCTTCGATAGTCGTCGGGCGGCTATAAAACGAAGGACAAGCTGGGCTGATTATTCCGCCTGCTTCTGTAATGACTTTCATATTATTAATATGAATCAAGTTATAAGGCGTGTCACGAGGCACTAGAATCAGGCGACGACGTTCTTTGAGAATTACATCCGCAGCACGAGTAATGAGGTCGTTTGAAATACCGTGAGCAATTCGACCAAGTAAACCCATAGAACATGGACAAACAATCATTGTATCGTACTGAGCCGAACCAGAAGCGAAAGGTGCCATGAAATCATTTTTTTTATAAAAATCGAAATCATATTGCTGATAATCGTTATTACCTAATTCTAGTTTCCAATTGTACTTAGCATTATCGCTCATGACAATACCAACAGCATCAATTTGACTTCGATATTGCGTTAATTTATCTAATAGTATTTTGGCATAAATTGAGCCGCTTGAGCCGCCGATGCCAACAACAATTTTTTTCATAATAATTAAATATTCAATCTTCACATGAAGATGTTGATTATAGAACTTAATTAGAAACTCAAAGTTTTGTCATTTTTTTTTTACAGAGTTATTTTTTGTAACTTTAATCTACGATTTAGAAAACTATATTAGCCATGATAAAAAAAATATTTACGATCGTCGCATTTGCTATTATTTCTATATCTTTTTCCTCTTTTACCAATATAGAGAATAAAACAGCTACGGTTAAATGGTATACTTGGGAAGAAGCAGTAAAAGCTTCTGAAACAGAAAAAAGAAAGATTTTTGTTGATATTTATACAGACTGGTGCGGTTGGTGTAAAGAGATGGACAAAACCACCTTTAATGCATCAAATATTGCAAAATACTTGAATGACGATTTCTACGCTGTCAAATTGAATGCAGAGCAAAAACAAGATATCTTGTTTAAAGAACATACTTTCAAATTTGTGAAACAGGGCAGTAGAGGTTATCATCAATTGGCTTATGAGTTGCTGAATGGTCGGATGTCTTATCCTACTGTTATTGTTTTGGATGAAGATTTTGCGAGAATACTAATTGCACCTGGTTATCAGAAGGCTAATGAGTTTGAATATGTTTTAAAATTTGCAGCAGAAGAGCATTACAAAGATACAACTTGGCAAGATTTCCGAAATAAAGAGAAAAAATAAAGGCAAGTTTGATATAGATTATAAAAAATTATATATTTGTAGTATAAGAAAACATTCTAATCACTTTTATAATTATATCCTGAAAATAAGTTTTCGGAGGTTGATTGACCAAACAATTAATATTTTATGAAAAAAATATTTTACCTAAGTAGTATAATATTACTGTCTTCTATCGTCCTTTATTCCTGTGATTTGATTGTTCCCAAAACAGCCAAATGGATTGATATTACAGAATTAGAGGAAAAAAAGAAAAAGAAAATGGTCGTCATCGAACTATACACGCCTTGGTGTGGTTGGTGCAAGCGCATGGAAAAAAATACTTTCAATACTCCAAAGATTGCACAGTATTTGAACAAGAACTTCTATGCAGTCAAATTCAACGCCGAAGATCGAACTCCTGTAACGTTTATGGACAAGACTTATCGCTTTGATAGTAGAGCTGGAAATAGAGGTCGTCATGAGTTAGCAACTATGCTAATGACTAAAAATGCAAAGCAAGGTTATCCTACCATTGCCTTTTTGGATGCAGACTATAATTTAATTCAAGCTGTTCCTGGTTATAAAAACGCAGAAGAGTTTAATGCAATTATGCACTATTTTTCAGAAGAACACTACAAGACAAAGAAATGGGACGATTTCGTTAAGCAATTTAAGGAAAATAGTTTATCTCCATCAGAGTAAGTACTACATTCCTTTATATTAGCTGAGGCACGAATTCTGTCATTGAGTTCGTGCCTTTGTTGTATATATATACTAAAACAAATATTTTATTATATATAGTTTTCACATGCAAGTATTAGCCATTCCTTATTTAGAAAGTCAAGTAGGGAATTTCTGATACAAGTTCTAGTACCAAATTTTCAAACAAATTTATTATCGATAATGAAACTAAAACATACACTTTTATACAGTTTTTTATTATTTGCCGTTGTTGTCATTTCTCCTAGCTGCGTAGACCAAAATAGCCAAGGAATGAAGTGGACTACCTTTGATAAGATTGCAAATAAACAAGGTCAGAAAATGGTTTTTATTGAATTATATACCTCATGGTGTGGCTGGTGTCGTCGTATGGAAAACGTTACATTTAACGATCCTACAGTATCCAAATACATGAATAAGAATTTTCATAATATTCAATTTGATGCCGAAATCCGTAAATCTATCAACTTTTTGGGCAAAACCTATCGTTTCAATTCTGCTGATGGTTCAAGAGGTCGTCATAGTTTAGCTAAAGCATTAATGCAGGATAGTGAGAAGCAAGGTTATCCAACTGTTGCATTTTTAGATGAGAATTACAATTTGATTCAAGCGATTCCAGGATATATTGTAGCAAAAGACTTTGAAGTCATTATGCACTATTTTGGAGATAAGAATTATAAAACAAAGACTTGGACAAAATTTGTAAAAGAATATAATGTAGGAACAGTTGACCCAGCTAAATACTCTCCTCAGTAAGAAAGGTAAGGTGGTAGAACTAAATAAGAATAGAACGATAAATACCTATTTTAATTAATCGTCCTTCTAATTGTTCGCATGATTTTTGATATAAAAAACCTTGTATGTAGTTATTACATGCAAGGTTTTTTGTTTTTTTACGTTATAGAAATCCACAAACTCAATTAATTAAGCCTTTACTACAATGAAAACTAGACATTTCACCTTACCCATGTGTTTATTATTGGTCAGTTTCCTATTCTTTAATTTCAATAAAGTAGACAATCAAGAAATCAAATGGACTACATTTGATAAAATAAACTCGAAGAAAGGGAAGAAAATGGTTTTTGTTGAGTTGTATACGCCCTGGTGCCGTTGGTGTAGCCGTATGGAAAAAATCACTTTTAGTGATCCTGCTATTGCCAAATACATGAATAAGAACTTTTATAACATAAGATTTGATGCCGAAAGTCGTCGTACAGTAAAGTTTCTTGGGAAGAATTACCGTTTTGATAATAAAGATGGAAATAGAGGTCGTCATAGTTTGGCAAGGGTATTAATGCAAAATAGTCAAAAGCAAGGTTATCCAACCGTTGTTTTTTTCGATGAAAATTATAATTTAATTCAAGCGATTCCAGGATATATTACAGCTAAAGATTTTGAAGCTATTGTCCGTTATTTTGGAGATGGCAACTACCAAACGGAGACTTGGACTGAGTTTGTGAAAAAGTATGGTTTGCAAGATGGTGGCGCTTCGGGTGTAAAATAATTCAAGTATTTGAGAACCTAACAATTTACCGATTAGATTAAAAAAAAATGGAACAGCAAATATTTGCTGTTCCATTTTTTTAGTAAAAAGACCAAAATAAAATTAAGAAATTACTGATTTCCAATTTTTCACAAAAAAAGTTAGGTGAAATTTTCTACAAGTACTTCAATCACTACGAAGCCTTAATTGCAGTAAACTTTTCATCTTTTCCTAATCCTAAGTGATGAATAAGTTTAAAATGACTCACAATTGCACCGAAGAAAGTCTTGTGTGCTAAGTAAGGAATCTTATATTCTAAAGCTGTTTTCTCTACAATTTTTGAAATGCTTTTATAGTGAACATGACAAATATGAGGAAACAAATGATGCTCTACTTGATGGTTTAATCCACCGATACACCATGCAAAAAATTTACTGTCTCTTGCAAAGTTTGCCGTAGTTCTTAGTTGGTGAATTGCCCAGTTATTTTCAACACTACAGTCTTCATCTACTTTGTAGAAATCTGTTTCTTCAATGACATGAGCCGTTTGAAAGATAAGTGCCAACAACAAGCCGCTAATTGCATGCATCAGTAAAAAGCCTAACATTATTTGTTGCCAAGGTAAGTCTATGTACATAATAGGCAAGACAATAAATATGATAGCATACATCACTTTCAATGAAATGATACGAGCTAAGGCTGAACCGAAAGTTTCCTTTTGAGCAGCATAAAGACCTCTTTTATTATATGCAGCCAATTGCACAAAGTCTTTTGCTAGAAACCAATAAAGCGTCAATATAGAATATAAAAAAGGTGCGTAAAAAAGCTGGTATTTAAAAATTCCCTTCTTTTCTTGGGTTGGTGAAAAACGCATTACTTTTTTATCAATATCTTCATCAAAGTCATGGATATTCGTAAACGAATGGTGCAAAACATTGTGTTGAATTTTCCAATTTGTGTGATAACCACCGACTAGGTTTATTATATAACCTACTCTTTTGTTAACTTTTGGATTTTTAGAATATGCGCCATGTATAGCATCATGCATGACAGACGTCCCAATTCCTGTCTTACCTAAACCCATGATTGCCCACATTAGCATCACCATCCAAAAACTCGAAAATACACCTGTCAACATCAATATCAGAGGCAGTAAATATACAACTACCATAGAAACGGTCTTAAAGACCATTTGAGCATTAGCGTACTTTGAGATTCCATTATCCTTAAAATATTGATTGACTCTCTTGTTCAAAACTTTAAAAAATTCTGGTTGGTCTTCTTTATTAAACTTGACGGCTTCTGGTCTTGCCGTAGCAGTGAATGTATTCATTTAATTATGTTAGATAGTAAGACAATATTTATTATATTCCAGTCTAAAGTTATTAAAACAGATTAAACTAGGAATAAGTTTGAAAACTATTAAAAAATATGTGAATCAATAATCTTTACATATTAAAAATAGCTTTTATTTTTCATTTTATACTTAAACGAAATAACTATTCATTTAATAGTTCAAATTAAGATTTTTTAATTACTATTAAGGATAATAGATAAAATTAAGTGCCGAAAAAGCATCCAAATGAAGTAATATTAATAGCTAATAGCATTATGCTTCACCCAATCCTACTGTTTCTAATTCCTTTAATATTTTCATTTCTGATAATTTTTGAAAAAAAATTATAAAACAATTTTATAAAATTCAGTGTTGGAATTGTAGGATTTGTCAGAGGATAACAAACATAATAAGTATTATTTGTATTTTTATTATTGTGAGTCCTTTAACAACTTTATTTAGAAATATTCTGTCATAAAAATTAATTGTCTGGTTTTTTGTATAAAATAGAAATAAAATTATTTTGTGTACACACTACATTTACGTTCTATTTCATACTTTCAACGTCGATTATCAAAGAAGACAAGAATTATAAAATTAAAAAGAAAGCAATGAGTTTTTTAAAACGATTAAGAGATATTAACGCAAAAAAAATATTGGGTCAGTGGGAAGAACTCACAGAAATGAGCCAACTTGATTCTATCCTAGAGGAGTCAACAAGTCAACCTGTAGCTATTTTTAAACATAGTACAAGTTGTGGTATTAGCCATCACGTTAAGACAACATTAGAAGAAGCTTGGGATTTTGAAGCAGAAGATATTAAGGTCTATTACCTTGATTTACTTGCTTTTCGTCCAATTAGCAACGAAGTTGCCAAAAAATTCGACGTAATCCATCAATCACCTCAATTCATCTTAATCAAAGGTGGCGAAGCCGTTAAAAATTGGTCTCATTATTCTATTTCTAATAAAAATATTAAACAAGCTATTTAGCTGTTAGGTAATAAGTAGTAAGTAATCGTGCATTGCCTACTTACTACTTACTACTTACTACTTACTACTTACTACCT
>CAZMEH010000459.1:0-3599 GCA_964564885.1 uncultured Saprospiraceae bacterium
TAAATGGCTCTTTGGGTAGATATTCTGGTTGGCTGGTTATTATTAGTGATTGGTCATTTGTGTTTTGTACTGAAACTACTTGTAAAAAACAGGTTCTTTGAAAAATCCCGTGGAAAAACGCTAAATACAAATTTTAGCTCAATTCTAGTTACGGGCAGTCTGTCTACTTCGTAACTATTTCATGGTTTTTATAAGAATTATCGAAAATCACAGGGTTTTTCAAAGAACCAAAAAACAAACAGTTCATACGTTATGATAAAACATTTTTACATGAAATTTATCATAAAATATGAACTGCTTTCTTACAATCATATCCCGATAGCTATCGGGACTAAAATGGGCAATTGTAAATTAATATAAAGACATCATAATTTTTTCATACAAGTCAACTGGCTTAAACGGCTTTGCTAAGTAATCGTTCATACCAACGCCTTTTGTCTTTTCTGCCTCTTGATGACTAGAGTTTGCAGAAAGTGCAATAATTGGAATTTTACTGGTTTCTCGAATTTTCTCAGTTGCATCAAAACCATTCATCACAGGCATTTGTAAATCCATCAAAATCAGATCATAACTATGCGCCCTGAATTTATCCACACCAATCAAACCATTCTCCGCAATATCAACCGTTACGTTATCTGACCAAGTAGTCAATACTCGTTTGGTTGCCAATTGATTTAAGAAATGATCTTCTACCAATAGAATACGTAGCGGATTGCTCGGTTTAGAAGCCATTGATTTTTTAATCGCCTTAACCATCTGCAATGGCAATTCGACTAAAAACTTAGAACCATAATTCTCTCTACTTTCAATAGAAAGTTGCCCTTCCATGTTCTTTAGCAGCTTATTAACAATTGGTAAGCCTAATTTTTTCTTCTCATTGTCATCGTATTTTTCCATCAGCAATCTATCTGACGCTAATAAATCAACGATTTTTAACTTAGAAATACCTTGACCATTATCTTTTATTAAGAACTCTAGTACAGCTTCGTTACTTTCTTCATCCTTAGATTTCAAACTCACCTTCAAACTTACTTTTCCATTCTTACCAGTGAATTTGATTCCGTTATCCAACAAATTAAATAGAACCTGATTTATTTTATTAGCATCACCAATCATTTTATCAGGCACATCTTCATCTACGATGTACTCTAATTTGATGTTTTTATTATCAGCTTTTATCTTGACAACTTGTCGAACACTTTGAAGTAAATCTTCAATTTTAAATTGTGTTTTTTCTAATTTGACCTTTTCAGTAACAAGGACAGAGAAATTCATCAAGTTATTAACCGAAACAGTTAAGTCATTGATCGCATCCTTTAGATTGTCAACATATTCGACTTGCTGTTTAGAAAGCGTCGTTGTTTCCAATAAAAAAGAAAGGTTAAGAACAGAAGAAAGAGGCGTCCTAATATGGAAACTCATATCTTCTAAAATCTCTTCTTTGACTTTATAAGCTCTTTCTGATATATTTTTTTCTTCAGTTAATCGACGAGAAACGATGTGTTCGGTGATGTCTTGAAGCGCACCAACCAACAAAATCTTTTCAGTTGCTTCGTCGTATTGTATTTTTACTTGATTAACAAGGTGCTTGATTTTTGTGCCACCAAGTACTATTCTGTACTCAATGCGTTTGAGTTTACCGTTTTTTGAAACTTCATCAAAAGCATCTTCAACATTCGTTCTATCTTCCAGGTGAACATAGCTTAAGTAATCAGAAAGCGTAGGTTTTAAGCTGCCAGGATTGAAGTTGAAAATACGATAAACCTCTTTAGACCATTTCATTTCATTGGTAACAATATCCATTTCCCAGTTACCAAAATGCGCCATTTCTTGCGCTTCCATAAAGCGTTTTTCACTTAATGCAAGGTTTTTAGCAGATAATTCTAGGCGTTGTTGTGTTTTGAATCGTTGCGAAGAGTAGCGAATGACCCTTGCGAGTAGATTACTTTCAAATTGACCTTTAACTAAATAATCTTGCGCTCCAGCCTTTACAGCTTGTGTTCCGACTAGTTCGTCATTCAAACCAGTTAAAACAATTACAGGAATATTTGGAAATTTAGCCAAGAAGTTGGTTAACGTTTTGAAACCATGACTATCTGGCAAGGACAAGTCCAAAAGAACTAAATCAATAGGTTTTTCTTCAGCGATGCTAGTACCTTCATAGAAGGAATCTGCATGATGAAGTGTATGTTTCAAACCCGCCTCTTTGAGATAAATCCGAACTAGGTGAGCATCACCTGGATTATCTTCAATGATTAATATTTGAGTCTTATCTTTTGAACTCATATTTTATGTTATTGCGTAGTTTATAGGTCTCAAAATATTTAGTAATCGGATAATTTTAAATAATTTACAAGTAGAATTACTTTTTTTATTTAAAATTTATGGTATAAAAATACGTCCGAATACTTAAAATGGTTTAACAATCTTTAATGAACAACTTCGTAAATTGAACATTCCAGAACTTGTCCCGCCTGCCCCGAAATCTCGGTGGAAGCCTCGGGATTCTATATTCTACATTCTACATTAATTCATTATCTAACCATTGTAGGTAGGATAGCAGTAGCTAACCAAAAATCTTCTATTTTTTGAATAACATCAAAAAACTTTTCAAAGTCTACTGGTTTGTTAATATAGCAATTAGCATGTAAATTATAGGTTTTCAAAATATCCTGTTCCGCATTAGAAGTAGTCAAAACTACGACAGGTATACGCTTGAGATCTTTATCTGATTTTACCTCTGCTAAGACCTCTCTTCCATCTTTTTTAGGAAGATTTAAATCCAAAAGGATTAAATCTGGAGAAATAGCATTTTTATGATTTTCTTGTTTACGCAAGAAGTGAATAGCTTCTACACCATCCATTACAACGGAAAGATTCACTGCTAGTCGCCCTTCTTTGAAAGCTTCTTGTGTTAACCTGACGTCTCCTGGATTGTCTTCAATCAATAAAATATTTACTGGTCTTGTCTTTTTTATCATTACAAATTTGTTAATTATTCCTCGAAACTAATTGGTTGTACGGTTGTTTTTTTTGCTGCTAATATAGCGATATTATATTAATAACCTTTGGGTCAAATTCATAATGTTATGAATATAAATTTTAAGTGATTAATTCTTTTTGTTTGTAATAACCTTGCTAGTATACTTTTATCCTTAGTCAGGGTAGAGACAGGTATTTTAACTAGATTGGAAAACCTATCTCTTATAAACAACGAAAATTATAAGAAGAGGTAACAATATATCGGTAAAAAATGTAATACTCTCTGCAAACATAATAATATATACGGATGATTTGCAATATGGTTCAATGAATTTTTTTGTTATTTTAACAGAAATCATAAATCATTCATTAGAATGATAAAGAAAACGGTTAAAGGATGAGAAATTATTTTTTAAAGAAAAGGAAATAAAAACTTACTGTGAAATCTTAGTGAAGAAATATAAATAAGTTGCACCATAAGACGACTTTGTTTTTTTCAAGAATGAGCTAAAAAATCATTGCATAGCCTCGCTCTGGTATTATTTTTTAGAAAAGTTATTGAGAAAAAGAAAGAGTATTATGGTGCTAGTTATTTATATTCCTTCACTTACATATAT
>CAZMEH010000460.1:0-8731 GCA_964564885.1 uncultured Saprospiraceae bacterium
GTTGAATAGAGGATTTGACGATTTGATAATTTGAGTATTTGAAAAAAAATAGCTGAATAATATTTTTTTTGTTTTTTCAACTCTTCAAATCCTCTTTTATACTCAACTCTTCATTCAGCGTGGTAATGCTGAATAGTAACAAAACAAGAATAATTCATTTATTCGGTTCTTTGACAATTTTTGCCATTTTCGACCAATAGCATTAAACCAACTAAAACTCCAATATCCGAAAAATGCCAAAATGGTATTTTAACTTCTTTCTTCAATTCATCTGCATAAATAGTCGCCACCTTAGGCCTTTTTTGCCTTTATAAGGTAGTTTCACAGTTTCTACAATCCGCTCTAACCGATTTTTACCAACCGAAAAGAAAGGTATCCAATACAAATGAAAATATCGAGCATATCCAAAACACCTAAATATCCTTCTTCTTTACAATTCGAGCAAGAAGCCATTCCTAATGGTTTAGCTACTGTTTTTTAGGTTTTGAAACTCCCAAAAATATCATGTTTGCTGGTTTTAGAATATATTTCCATTTTATTTTTACTATTCTAAGCCTTCAAACAATCTATCAACTGGTTTTGAAAAAATTCCATTGAGCGTAGAAAGATAAACCTTATCATAATATACAATTGCCGAAGTAATTTTTCGACCTTGAAGCAAACGACTTTCTAATACTTGATATTCAAAAGTAGTTATATTTGTTATGTGATAGACTTTATCTTCATCATAAAAAAATAAATCATCTGCTACCGTAAAAAACTGCCTAAAGCCTTCATAATCTAAATTATCGGCTACAATTTGCCAGTTCATTCCGTCGTCCGACGATTTATAAATAGCGTTCTCTATATCAGCATACCAATCATTTTGATATTTAAAATACTCTCGCACTGGAAAATCAAAAATTCGTTGAAAATCGCCATTCGGTTCTACTCTGTAACTATTTTCAGTCGTAGTAATATAGAAATTTGTGCCATCTGATTCCATTCGATGCACTGCAATATCGTTTTCTGCGGGCAAATCAACTTGTATATAACCAAAAACTGTGTCTATTCTAGCATAGTTGTATTCCGCATTATAAACTTTGAATAACGCTAAATGAATATTTGATTGCGCAGATTCTTTCGCCAAACTAACTATCGCTACATTATCATCACTTCCTGCACCTAATTCGTATTCAAAATTATAATCTGTAAAACTACTGTCAATATTCTGTGGTCTTAGATAATCACTATACTGATAATAAAGTTGCTCGTTAGAAATTCTTATTTCATTTCTTGTATAATCTTTCATAAAAAAGAAATCCCTTGAAAAAAAATTTCGATGATAACCACTCTGTTGATGAGATGTGGTAAGTGCTTTTTTAGTCCCATCTGATTCAAAAAAGAACATTAGGCTAACACCTCTGAAAATTAATACATCTTCTACAATACCACTATTAACATAACTTGCATAAACACCTTTATAAGGAACAATCTCGTTTTCCCACGAACCAACTGACTCTAAATAAGTTGGCGGAACATCCTTTTCGCAGCCTAGAAACGTCATTATTAATATAAAATAAAATATGTTTTTCATTTTTTAAGATTTTAATTAGTTGAATATTGAAAGAAATTTTCTTTCGTTTTATGAAATAAACCTGTTGGTGTTACTAAATAAACACGGTCTTTAAACTCTATTATCCTATCAATATAAGTATCTATTTCATCATTCTGTATCAAACTCAAGTACATCGAATTAGGAAAACCTGTTTTAATATGCACTATTTGATTGGTTCTATAACCGATTATTTCATCCTCTATAAGTACAAATCGCATAAACGGGTCAAAGTAAAACTGATTAATATTCCATTGAGTATTATGTGTATCCGTTGAATAATTAAATTCTAATACACCGTTACTTCTATCTTGCATAACGATAAAAGTAGTGTCCGATGCTGGTAAATAGTAAGCATAACCTGCGTCAGTTATTCTACGAAAATCTTTTGTTGACCAATCCATTTGATAAGTTCCCACATATTGCATACTAAAATACAATTGCTCATCTTGGAAAAACAATCCTGAATTAATGAAAGTTATTTTTTCTCGCATAATCGTAATGCTATCTTTCAAAGTTGCTTCCAATGAGTTATTCGTAATATTTAAATCAAAACTCACCATTTTTAAAGCGGAAGTATCACGATAACCGTTTGGCGTGAAAGTTACAGGACAAGAAACAGGAAAAATGAGCTCATTATCTGGCGTGATTACAAATTGTTGACTGTGCCTACTATACATTAGCCAATCAGGATTAAAATCCTCTAAGTCAATCGTCATACTCACATCTGGATTTTTATTCAGATGTAATTTTAGCTTTGTTCTACGATCTTCATTTTGATAATCCAAATAACCAAAGACGTTATCTGTAATAGTCGGCACATTTTCCACACTTATACTTATCGCTTCTCTCGAAATCAAATAATCGTCTAGTAACTCATGATTTTCATCAAAAGTCAAAAAGTGATTTGCACCTATGACATATAATCGGTCTTCGGTAGCGTAAGCATTTTGTAAATGAATATTATCTAATCGGACGGCAGGATGAGGATTCCAAGCAGTATAATAAGTCAGTCCAACAGGATTAAAAGGTAGTTCATCTTCGCAAGACATGAATAATAAAAGGATAAACAATCCTAAGCATGTTTTTAAGGTATTCATATTTCAGTGTTTTTTGTAGGCTCTTTCTTAAGTGCTTTAATATAGCAGTTTCATAATAGAAAAACAATATTTAGTAATGAATTTTATATAGAAAGCAAATTCAGTGTTTGAATATTATTTAATAAATAACTATATTTACCGTACATTGTACGATAAGCAAGCAAATATTTTGACTAAATCCACAACAATCAACCAGTTTTTCTATTTATAGATGAGAAATGAAAGAACAAATTATACAAACCGCCATTAAGCTATTCAATCAAAAAGGATTTTTTGATGTTAAAATGCGTGATATTTCCAAAGCTTTAGATATAAGCGTTGGTAGTGTCACTTATCATTTTAGCACAAAAGAAGCCTTGATGAGTTCGATTTATCGCTATATGATAAAGACGATTGATGAATTATCCATTTCTGATAGAATTTTTCAAAAAAAGGGCGAAGAAGCCAATGTTGCTAAAGTTTACTTTGCTTACATGCAGCAGTTCCGCTTCTTTTTTCAAGACACTTTGGACATTATCAGAGCCTTTCCAGAAATCGGCGCACAACACAAAGAACAAGTTAAAGAGGAAATTAATATTGTAATAAATATTCTCTATATGCAAATTGGTAAAGGCGTTTTAGTTCCAGAACCAATGCCAGGCTTATATAATACGTTGGCCGAAATGATTTGGCAAACGCTTCATTTCTGGTTTGCTCGCCAAGCTATTTTTGGAGAAACTAAACCAGATTTAGACAAAGTATTGGAAGCCATTTCACACTTAGTTTATCCTTATTTAACCGATAAACGAAATATAGTGAATGTTTCAATTGTTCAAAAAGAGGAGGAAATAAGTAGTAAGTGATAGGTAGGTAGTAGGTAATAAGTATTTTATGAATTTTCTATTGCACCCACCGAGGTTTCGGGACAGGCGTACTTTAGTGCGGTGATTTCAGAATAAGACTAATATCGCTTTTAACCCAATATTTACTTAAATACTGCTTGCTATTCAAACGAAAAATAATTAACAATCAACCATAATAAGGGATTGAAAAATATCCCGACACATAATTAAGGTAAATCAGTATAAGATATGAATGATGTAATATTTGATGAACCACAAGTAAATGCGGTTCAAGAAAAAAAGAACGATTTAAAGCCAATTACGCCAAATCCAACAGTCAAAGGCGGTTATTTTGTAATTGGAAATACGCCTCCGTCAGAGATTTTTATCTCAGAAGAATTTGAAGAAGATGAAAGAATGATGGGTGATATGGTTCGTGATTTTTGTATCAAGGAAGTTCAAGAACCATTTTTCAGCAATGGCGGAAAAGAATTAATTGTTACTAATCCAGAAGACAAAGCAGAAGTTTTAGCGATGCTCAAAAGAGCTGGCGCACTTGGACTTTGTAGCGTCACTATTCCAGAGGAATACGGCGGAATGGGTTTGAACAACAAAACAAATACACTGATTTCTTATAATTTATCGCATGGTTTTTCATTTGCGACAACGCTAGGCGCACAAACTTCAATTGGTTGTTTGCCTTTAGTATATTATGGAAATGAAGCGCAAAAGCAAAAATATTTACCAAAAATAGGAACAGCAGAATATGTTGCTTCTTATGCGTTGACTGAACCAAATGCAGGTTCTGATGCAAATTCTGGTAAAACAAAAGCGGTTCTTACCGAAGACGGAAAAAACTATCTGCTAAACGGTCAAAAGATTTGGATTACCAATGGTGGTTTTGCAGATATTTACATCGTTTTTGCTAAAATTGATGATGATGCAAAACTATCTGCTTTTATCGTAGAACGTGATTTTGTAGGTTTTTCAGTTGGTGCGGAGGAGAAAAAGCTAGGAATTAAAGGTTCTTCAACCGTTCAAATTTTCTTTGATAACTGTGTTGTTCCTGTTGAAAATCTACTTGGCGAACGTCAAGGTGGTTTCAAAATGGCATTGAATATTTTGAATGGCGGACGTTTGAAAGCGGGTTCTGGCGGAACAGGCGGCGCAGAACACTCACTCAATCGTGCTATCAAATTCACCAAAGAGCGTAAGCAATTTGGGAAGGCTATTTCTGACTTTGGTGCAATTCAATATAAAATTGGAAATATTGCGATGCAAATTTTTGCAGTCGAAGCAGCTTGTTTTAGACTTGCCAACCTCATTGACTGCAAAGAAGCGGAATTATTATCAAATGGCGCATCTTATAATAAAGCTAAAATCGATGCCATTCGAGAATTTGCTATCGAAGCGGCGATTATCAAAATAAAAGGTTCTGAATTAGCGTGTTTTGGTGTAGATGAAGCGATTCAGATGCACGGTGGAATGGGATATTCTGCGGAAACGGGCTTAGGAATGGGCTACCGAGATTCTAGAATTACGAAAATCTACGAAGGGACAAACGACATTAACGCAATGCTTGCCGTCGGTGAATTGACGAAGCGTGCAATGATGACAAAAGAGATTGATTTAATTGGCGCAGGTAAAAAAATTCCTCGTTTTGTTGCTGCTCAAATGAATCCGTTCCGCTCAACATCTATTGAAAGCGAGCAAGACCGCATCGTTCAAGGATTGAGAAATACATTTTTATTTGTTTCTGGAATGGCTGGACGCAAGTTGAAAAAGAAATTAGCAGACGAGCAGGAGATTATTCTAAATCTTTCTACTATCTTACAGGAAGCTTTCATTTGTGATAGCGCACTTTTAAAAGTCAAAAAGCTAGCAACGAAAACAGGTTATGATGCTAAAAAGCTGAATATCCAAGAGCAAATGGTACAATTGTATTTGTACGAAGCGCAAGAAAAGTCTCGTAAAGCAGCATTGGAAGCAGTTGCTAGTTTTACAACAGGTAGCGAAAAACGCAGATACAACAGAATGGTTAATCGAATGTTAACACCATTTGATGTTAATCCAAAGGAATTGCGTAGAAATATAGCACAGTATTGTATTGAAAATGGAAAGTATTAATAATTGCTAAATTGTTGCGACTAGCGTCGCTGATTGTTATAATTATTTCGCTGCGCTGATTGTTGAATTGTTTTCTTCATGTTTTGCACTAGCCGCAGCAGCAATTTAACAATGAGCGATGTCAGTCACAACAATCAAACAATTATAACAATCAGCGACGAAGGAGCGCAACAACTTAACAATATTCGAAGATGAAAAAAGTAGTCATTATAGACGGAGCAAGAACGCCTTTTTTGCGCTCTGGAACAGATTATATGGACTTGATGTCTTATCAATTAGGTGGATTTGCCATCAAAGGATTATTAAATAAAACAGGTATTGACCCAGAGCAGATTGATTCTGTTATCATGGGAAATGTTATTTCGAATGTCAAAACTCCAAATGTTGCTCGGGAAGCGGCGTTAATGGGTGGCGTTCCAAATACGACACCTACCAGAACGGTTTCTCAAGCTTGTATTTCTGCAAACAGAGCGATTTCTGATGCTTGTTTAGAAATTATGACTGGTCACGCAGATGTCGTGATTGCTGGTGGAATTGACCACACTTCGGACTCTCCTATTCAGTTTAGACGTGCGATGCGTAAGAAGCTTTTCAATGCACAGAAGAATAAAACAATGGGCGATAATTTGAAGTTTTTAACTTCTTTGCGTCCTGCTGATTTTGTTCCAGAACGTCCTGCTGTTGCCGAATATACGACAGATCGTGTCATGGGTGCAGATTGTGATATTATGGCAGCACGTTTTGAAGTGAGTCGTGAAGCACAAGATGAATTCGCTGTTCGTTCCCATCAATTAGCTGCAAAAGCACACGAAGCAGGACATTTACCTGCTGAAATGGTAGAGGTTAATTTACCACCAAAATTCAAAGCAATTAACCGTGATAATGGTGTTCGTGGAAATTCTACAATTGAAAAAGTAGCGAGATTACGTCCTGCTTTCGATAGAAAATTCGGAACATTAACGGCTGCTAATTCTTCTTTTTTGACCGATGGCGCAGGTGCTGTTCTTTTAATGTCGGAAGACAAAGCAAAGGAATTGGGCTTAACACCAAAGGCGGAAATCGTTGATTTTGTGTTCACTGGTCAGCGTTTGGAAGATGAATTATTATTAGGTCCAGCTTATGCCGTTTCTAAAATATTAAAGCGCAATAATATGACTTTGGCTGATATGGATGTGATTGAATTCCATGAAGCATTTGCAGGTCAAATCCTTTCTAACTTAACAGCCTTGGCTTCTGACGATTTTGCAAAAAAGAACTTAGGTAGAGATAAAGCGGTCGGTGAAGTTCCTATGGACAAATTCAACCTTTGGGGCGGTTCGCTTTCTATCGGTCATCCGTTTGGTGCAACTGGCGCAAGATTGATAACGACGACCGCAAATCGTTTGCATCACGAAGGTGGAACTTATGGTATTTTGGCGGCTTGTGCTGCTGGTGCGCATGGACATGCGATGATTATTAAAAAGATTGATTGATAATTATTGCCAAATTTCAACTTTTCAAATATTACCTAAATGGAAGTATTAAATATTCATCAGCGAAAAATACAGGTTTCGAAAGAAAGGATTATAGAGTTATTTTCAACACTTGCTACTAAAGAAGATAAAATATGGCCTAATGAAAACTGGCCTAAAATGCAATTAAAAAATGGTTTGCAAAATGGTTCAAAAGGAGGACATGGACCAATTCGGTATCAAGTAATAGAATATAAACCATCCAGTTCTATTTCATTTAAATTTCAAAAACCAGAAGGATTCAATGGAATACATAAATTTGAAATATCTGAATTAGGTCTAAATGAAACTCAAATAAAGCATACCATAAAAATGAAGACCTCTTCTATGGTAGCTACATTCAAATGGCTTTTAGCTATTAAATGGTTGCATGATGCATTAATTGAAGACGCTTTTGATAAAATACAAAACCAATTAGGTCATAAGAAAGAAAAGACAGAATGGAATTTTTGGGTAAAAACTTTGAGAGCAGTGATGAAGCCAAGATAAATGAGAACTGGCTATAATAAATGCTACATCTTACAATCGCAGTAAATTTACGTTCGTTCTTCTTATTGTGTAAAACCTTTAAATAATAACGGCACAGGAGCAGCAATTACAACAATCAGCGACGTAAGAAGCGAAACAATTACAAACAATGAAACTAGAAGATTTTATACAAATAGAAATAAAAGACGGCATTGGAATTTGTTGGTTAGACCATCAATTTGAGAAAATGAACGTCGTATCTCCAGAAGTGATTGAATTGTTTGAAAAACTTGAACCAGTCATTGCAAAGGACGATAGAATCAAAGCAGTTGTTTTGATTAGTCGCAAGGCGGATTTCATGGCAGGTGCTGATATTAAATCATTTTCGATTGAGAAAGAAGGTGATTTCAAACCATTTCAATTAAAAGGACATCAGGCGTTAGACCGTCTTCAAAATTCTAAAAAACCATTCGTCGCAGCTATAAACGGCTCTTGCGTTGGTTTAGGAACAGAAATGGCGTTGGCTTGTCATGCTCGTGTTGCAACAAATTCGCCTAGAACTAAGATGGCTTTGCCAGAAGTTCAATTGGGAATCTTACCAGGCGGTGGCGGAACACAGCGTTTACCTCGTTTAATTGGTATCCAAAAAGCATTGGATATGATGTTGACTGGAAAGAACATTTTTGCTAGTCGAGCGAAGAAAATGGGCTTAGTCGATGTTGTGACTGACGAAGGGAAATTACTATCCGTTGCGATTCAAGTAGCGAATGGTTTGTTGAAAAAACCAATCGTTAGAAAACGTAAAATGTCTTTCTTAGAGAAATTCTTGGAAAGCGGTTTAGGTCGTGGAACGTTATTTAGCCAAGCTAAAAAAATGGCTTTGAAGCAATCACAAGGTAATTACCCTGCTATTCCTGCGATTATTGATTGTGTGGAAACGGGTATGAATAAAGGCTTGAAAGCTGGTTATGCTAAAGAAGTAGAACATTTTGAGCGTTTGATGTTGACACCAGAAAGTGATGCATTGCGTAATATGTTCTTCTCGATGTCGGACAACAAGAAAAACCCTTATGATGGTTCTAAGCCGTTGGAAACACTCGGTATGATTGG
>CAZMEH010000461.1:0-4213 GCA_964564885.1 uncultured Saprospiraceae bacterium
CTTTCCGTCAATCCTAGTCACAACTCTATGCTTATTCATGAGTAGTTTTGTCTTTGGATTTCAAACACCGAAGAACGATATGAATAATCCGTTCGATTATGATAAAGCATGGTCAGAAATTGACTCGCTTTTTAACATCTATCAATATAAGAATATTGCAGCGCCACTTGACAAGGTTTACGCACGAGCTAAAACCAATCAAGATAAAGCGCAAATTGTTAAAGCCATTAACTATAAAAGTAGATTGATTGGCGTTACAGAAGAAAAATCTGTCATAAAAATAAAGCAACTATTAGATAAAGAATTAGGCGAAGCTACTTTTCCTAATGATGCTATTTTGCATTCCATGCTAGGTAGTTTCTATTTTGATTATGCCCAAAATAACTATTGGCGAATTTTTGAAAATACTTCAGTAAATGATACTTCTATCGTTAGTGATGATATTGCTACTTGGGATATGCGCCAATTAATCAATCTTTCATTTGAGCATTATTATATGTCGATTAAGAATAAAAAAACATTCAATATTCCAATAGAAGAATACAAGGTTTTATTGAATAAAAACCGAAAAAATACGAATTTACGACCTACTTTATACGATGCATTGGCTCATAAAGCCTATGATTTTTATGCAAAAGACAAGAACTATTTAATTACGCCTACTTATCAATTTGAAATTAATCAGCCAGAAGCGTTTGGTTCTATTACCGAATTTCTCAACGTTGACTTTAAGCAAATCGAAGAATATTCAAGTAAACATCAAGCAGTATTATTATTGCAAGAATTATTGAGTATTCATATCAATGACAAAACACCTGATGCGCTAGTAGATGCTAATTTGAAACGCTTGCAATTTGTTAATCAATATTCCACATTAGCTGATAAGCAAGAACAGTATTTAGAATCTTTATATGCTTTTCGTAAACAATATCCAGACCACGAAGTCTATTCCGAAATAACGGCTTATATCGGTGGTATTTATTATGCGAAAGGTAGTAGTTACAGTCCAAATTATAATACAAAAAACAAATGGGATTGGAAATATTCATTTGAACGATATGAAGAAGGAATTACTAAATTTCCAGATTCTTATGGTGCAAAAATGTGTCAGAACAAACAGGCAAGGTTAATGCAAAAAAATCTGCAAGTTGGTGCAGAGAATGTTTTAATACCGAATAATCCAAGTTTAGTATGGTTAGAGTTTAGAAATATTCCACATGTTTACCTTAAGGTAATTCCCGCGACGAAAGAATTAGAACAAATTCTCTCCAAAAAAGGTACTAAGGAATTTATAGAAGCTGCCAACAAATCTTCTCATGTTCAACTTACTGAGTTTGACGTACCAGACGATGGAGACTTGCACCAACATCGCACGGAATTTAAGCTAAACGGATTGCCGGCTGGCGAGTATTATTTGATGGCTAGTAATAATGAAGAATTTTCTTACGAATACCAAGCAGTAAATTATACTTTCCTAAGGGTTTCTAATTTAGCCTATTTTTCTAAAGCTCGTAAGAGTGGAAAATCCGATTTATATGTTGTTGACCGTACAACAGGAGAACCTCAAAAAGGTGTCACCGTAGAATTTTATAATAAAGAATATAATTCTAAAAGAGGAGAATACGATTATAAGAAGGTAGACGAAGCAATCACAGGTGATTTTGGGAGAGCTTCTGCTAAAAATACTTTTAACAATCATGTTTATCCAAAACTCATTAAAGGAAAGGATATTTTAGACTTGGGGCAATCGAATTACGATTATAAGCCAGGAGAAGGTTCTAATCAAATGTCTACTAATTTCTTTTTGGATAGAAAGATTTATCGACCTGGACAAACGGTGTTTTTTAAAGGTATTGTTATTAATAAAAATCCAGTAGGCATTCCAAATATCGTCGCAGATAAGAAAACAACCGTTTCTTTCTATGATGCAAATGGTCAAATCATTGAGGAAAAAGAATTCACGACCAATGAATACGGAACATTTAATGGTTCGTTTGTAGCACCTTCAAGCGGTCTAACTGGTCGAATGTATATTCGTTCTGATATTAGTAATCGTTATAATTCGAGTATTTATTTTCGAGTGGAAGAATACAAACGCCCGAAGTTTGAAATGGCGTTCAATCCAATCGAAGGTAGTTATAGTCTAAATGATGAAGTGACGGTTAGCGGTTTTGCAAAGGCATTTGCAGGGAACAATATTGATGGTGCAAAAGTGAACTACCGAGTTGTTCGTAAGACATCTTATCCGTATTGGAGATGGTGGATGTGGGGCAGATATCCGAATGTTCCAGATACTGAAATCATCAACGGCGAGACAACTACAGATGAAAAAGGTGTTTTCAAAATCAATTTCAAAGCATTAGCCGATGCTTCGACAAAAGAATCCGAATCACCACTATTTACTTTTGAAATCATGGCAGACGTCATTGATATCACAGGAGAAACGCATAGTAGTTCAACTTTTGTCTCGGCTGGTTATATTGCGCTGAAAGCTGACATTTCAGTTCCTGCGGAAATCAATAAAGCGAAATTAAAAGCTTTTCCTATTAGTACAACAAACCTCAATGGCAACTTTGAGCCAGCAACAGGGACAATTACCATTACACCATTAGTTACGCCAGATAGAATTTTCAAAACACGTCAATGGGAACGCCCTGATGTTCATATGTTATCCACAGAGGATTATATTAAAGATTTTTCGGGCATTGCTTTTACAAATGAAGATGAATTTCAAAATTGGAAAAAAGGCAAAACGCTTTTAACTTATCAATTCAATACTGCTCAATCTAAAGAGTTGAATTTTGAAACTATTGATACTAAAAATTGGACACCTGGGATTTATGAATTGGTTTTGAAAACACAAGACAAAAATGGTAAATCCATTGAAATCGTCAAAACTTTTAAAATATTTGATTTAAAATCAAAAGAGATTGTAGGTAATACACCAAGTTGGTTTCATTTTGAAAATAAAGGCTACGAGCCAAATAGCACAGCAGAACTATTCTACGGAAGTGCTTATAAAAGTCCATTTGTTTTGTATGAAAAATACGGCAGCGATGGCACTTTAGAAAACTCTCAATGGGTTAATATTAAGAACATTCGACAATTTCCAATCATCATTAAAGAAAGTGATAGAGGCGGAATTGGCGCAAGTTTCACATTTGTAACAGGTAATCGTGGTTATTCTAATTATCAAAAAATCAATGTGCCTTGGACAAACAAGCAATTAAAAATTGAATATCAAACATTCAGAGATAAACTATTGCCAGGTCAAAAAGAAGAGTGGCGTATCAAGGTTTCTGGTGCGAAAAAAGAAAAAGTAGCCGCAGAAATTGCTGCGACCATGTACGATGCTTCGTTAGACGTTTTTGCTAGTAATTCTTGGTCAATGAGTTTGTTTCCAAATTATTCACCAAACAATCAGACTGGTTTTAGCTACAATTTCAGTACAGTCAGCAGTAGTTTAGTTGCTTATGATTGGCAACCTAGTTTTCCGTATTCTTCTCGTCAATATCCGATTTTAGATATTAGTTTATCTAGTCGAAATAATAGACCTAGATTGTTTTCTTTTGAATCTGGTGCATTGCCTATGATGGCTAGGTCTACCATGGATAGTGCTGTTATGGAAGAATATGAGGAAATGGATGACGCAGATGGTATCTCTAATAAGGAAGAGAAAATAGTTGGAAATGAAATAAACTCGAAAGATGATGATAAAAAGCCTTCTAAAGCAGATTTTTCAAAAGTAAAAGTCAGAACGAATCTGAATGAAACGGTTTTCTTCTTTCCAGAATTGAAAACGGATAAAAATGGCGATGTCATTATTAGTTTCACAATGAATGAGTCTTTAACTCGCTGGAAATTGCTAGTGATGGCGCACACCAAAGAGTTGGAAACAGCATTTTCTACTAAAACAGTCATTACTCAGAAAGACTTGATGGTTCAACCAAATCCGCCACGTTTCTTCCGTGAAAATGATGTGATAGAATTGACTGCAAAAGTTAGTAACTTATCTGACGGTGATTTAACGGGTACTGCAAAAATTGAATTATTCGACGCTTTAACGATGAATCCAATTAATGTCAAATTGGGTGTAATGGAACAAGAATTACCTTTCACTGCTAAGAAAGGACAATCTGCGCCATTGTCATGGGAATTGACTTTGCCAGACGAAGGCTTGTCTGCGATTACTTACCGAGTGATTGCCGTAGCT
>CAZMEH010000462.1:0-2387 GCA_964564885.1 uncultured Saprospiraceae bacterium
AATTGTTTAAAGTAATCATTCATTGTTTCCTAATGTTGGTTATTTTGAATATATCTTCAAATATACTAACAAAACAACCACAAAACAATTTATATACTACCATACATAGTAGTATACAAGTTATTATATCAACGATATTAATACATAAAGAAATAAGTATTCTTTCTAAACCAACACGCTAACAGTCACCATAATGCTCTGTAACCAAGTCACCATACTCGTAAAATATCGAGTAAAACCAGAAGAATTAGGCTTTGTTGTATAACTATTATTGATTAAGTTTTTGTCTAAGGCAATTTTCAAACTTGGGTCAATCTCAGCGGAAACGATTTTTCGAGAACCTTCATAAACCCATTCTTTGCTACGTCCTTTTCCGTCCCATTCTTCAATAATCGTTGTTCCATCATCAAACGTAATCGCTACTTCTTGTGGAACATAAAACTCGCCAAGCCTAAAAACAACAACTTTCGCTTCGTAGACATTTAAAAAACTATTAAAAACTCCAGTTGATGGTTTTATACAATCATCTGGATTTTCAAAGAAGCCGATTGCCTCCGTAATTTCATTGTTTTGAATAGAACGAACCGCATAATCACAGACATCTGTTCCGAAAATCGCTTGATTTAAAAACCAATTCATATCTTCTCCAAACTTATCGCCGTGATGTTTTGGAACAACTTCATTGACTACATCAATGAAGTCTTGTCTGCCAGGATGCTTGAATTTCCATCGTGCAAAATAAGTTTTTATAATATCTCGCATCGTTTCGTCACCAACTAAACCTTCTAATGTTCGCAACCAAACAGCCGTTTTTCCATAGACAATTTCAGAATAACTTCCATGATTGAAGTGATAACCAAAATCACTAATTGGATTGACTTTGATATTTTCACCAGCCAAAAAACGACCTCTTCGCAACTCTTTTGAACCAATATGAATATTAAAATAATCCAAATCAATTACACCACCTTCATAAGTCAAATCCATGATTTTGGCTTCAAAAAAGGAAGTAAAACCTTCATCCATCCACGGTTCTTCTTGCTCGTTGGTGGCAAGCATTTGCATAAAATATTGATGCGTAAATTCGTGAATTACCAAGGTTTCAGTGGTATGAATACCGCTTGGAAAACCACTCAGCGTAGGCGAAGTAATCAAAGTTGGATATTCCATTGCGCCAGCTGGTAATCCATAAAAAGGCGGACTAACAATCGTCAAAGTCGGATATGGATATTTTTCAATATAATCTTCGTAAAAATTAAGTGAGCTTCTAACTGCACCTAAAAATCGTTCTTTATTATGTTCGTGTTCTGGTCTAATCAACAAACGAATCTCCACACCTTTCCAATCTTCTTTGATTTCAATGAAGTCTGGATTCGCTGCCCAAGTGAAATCAATCACATCTTCCGCTAAGTAAGTATGAATAGTTCTATCACCTTTTTCTTCTTTTTTTGTAATAAAACCACTTGAACCAACTTTATAATTTGAAGGAACATCAATCGCTACATTATAAACGCCAAACTCTCCAAAATACTCCGTTGACGGATGATATTGATGACAATTCCATTGACCGTCAACTGAAAAACGACTTCCCGCTGGTTCATAAACACCCAATTTTGGATACCATTGCGCCATGAAATAAAAGTCTCTACTATAACCCGTTCTAATGAAAAGTTTAGGAATTCGAGATTCCCATTTCATTTTTAACTCGGCTGTTCCTCTTGGCAAAACAGGATTTTTTAACCGAACTTCCAAAACCGTATGGTCATTTGTATTCCCATCATCATATTGAACATATCGCATATTTTTAGTCAAATCGTTGCCTGCTTCATCCAAAATATCCAACACTTCAATTCTGCCCCAAATACAATTATCAATTTCTTCTTGCGGCTTACTCCGAGGAATCCGAGTTGAGCCAGTATAAAAGGTTGTTTTGTTATTTTTAAAGGCATTATAATACATATGAAACGGCATCGTCCAAATCGTATCATCTGACGGATTTGTAAAAGTGACCGTTTGTTCTGCTTCTATTTTATTACTATCGGTATCCAATTTGATTTTCATATCATAATTGGAAGTACGAGCAGATAATGGTTGTTCAAATCGCTGATATTGACCAAAAAGCGTTGTCAATGGCAAGAGTAGAAATAAGATTAAAAATTTGGTTGCGTTCACTGGTTCAGATTATTTTACAATCAATTATACGATAAGTTTGATTCTGCTACATAATAACAAAAGAAACCATATTATAAATGTCTTTTCTGACAGCCGTAGGCGTTCTGACAGCGAAGCGTTCTGACTTCTGACTTCTTTATCTAAATTTATAAGTACTAAGATAGCAAATTGTTGTACTTCGTAGAAAATATTTAGATTGTATTTCGTTTAGTTGT
>CAZMEH010000463.1:0-4956 GCA_964564885.1 uncultured Saprospiraceae bacterium
AAACTTATTCCTGCCTGCAAAGGCAGGACAGACAGGCTGTATTAGTTTTTATTGAGTCTTCGCCTAATGAATAAAGGTTCGGCAGATAGTATGGCTATCGCATAGTATACGAATCGTAACCAACCAATAGGTGGTCAGATTTCATATACACTGTTGGCTCTTGGGTGAATTTAGTGAAAGTTAAAAATCAAAGCTTAATTTTCTTTGATAAATGCACGTTTGAGCAGACTAATCACTAAAGGGCTCGAAGAGCCATATTGTTATCTACTTTTTTTACTTATTCCGTCATTTGACTGCTATTCTTTAATGGTGAATTTAACCCTTTATAGATTAACCATAATGGAAGGAATAATTGAACTAAACCTAATGGAAGAAGCATATTCATACTAATGCTATGTCCAAAAATCGAAAACAATATTTCAATAAACATTAGAATTGCAGCTATTATTCCAAAAATCGAAATAGCTCTTGGTATTAGTTTAGCAAAGAACAATGTATAATACAAGACAAAAACAGGAAAGGAAGAAATCAGTAGAGACAAGTAATGTGTCCATCGATGCTTTTCGTAAAACATAGTTCCCAAAATCTCAAATGAATTAAGGTTATCAGTACCGTTTTTCACATACTCTTGACTCAATTCCAACAGTGATAGTACACTAATATTGTCAATAGCAATGGCTACGAAATTAAGAATACATAATGCAAAATATATAAAAGCCAAAATATAACTATGTTTTTTGAAAATGGGTAATAGAATTGCTGCTATAATAATAGATGTTACTCCACTTAAAATTCCTAGCAAGACTGAAATGATAATTTGATTGGAGTTAGAAGAAGTAGAAGTAAGAAAGTCTTCGCTAAAAAGCGGACTCTGTAAAAATTGATACATTGAAACGCCCATAATGAAAATAAGCAGAAATAAAACACCTGCAATTCTTCCTGTTTTCTTGTTTGAATTCATAATTTTGTTTTAACAAGTTAGTTACATATTAATAACCTTTCAACTCCTTACCTTTCAACTTAAGCATAGAACCAGGTTCAATTTTGTGTAGCACTTTCACATCGGCAGCAGAATAATTATCTACGATGATTTTACTTCCGCCGAACTCAGGTTGCTTTTTGTAGGCAGCAAAACCACGTTGACAGTTTTTAAGTTTGATATTAGCGATGGTGATTTTAGATAAATCAGTAGAAACCACACCAATATCTGTATCTCTTATTTCGATGTATTTAACGTTGACCTTTGACTCTTCGCCAACACTCAAGCCGTTTTGTTTAGCTTGTTGAATAAAGCATTTATCAATTTCTGCCTTAGTTTTGAGCAATTCGATAGCGACCAAACCATTTTGAATATAATTTCCGCCCATGATACTACCTTCGGAATAATGCGTCACCAAGCCTTTTTTCTCGTTTTTGCTAAAGTTGCAATAAGAGATTTCAAAGGTAGATTGCATAATACTAAGGCTTTCAGGAGCTTTGCTATACGAGAAAGTACAGTTCTGGAAACTCACTTTTGAATTGTAAATCGTCACGCCTCCTGGTAGCCACCAATTATTATAATCGAGATTTGATGTCTTATCGAAAAGCGTATTTCTAAAGATAGATTCTTCTTTCGCATCGGTGATTAAAATACCGCTTGCGCCACGCATTTCAACAGGATTATTTTCTCTACCGAATGTTTCGATAGGCGATTTTGATAGAAATTTTGCACCTCTGGCGAAATTCAAAATCGTTCCTGCTGGAATACTTACTTTGTAGCCAACTGGTATGACAATATCTTTATTGATTTGGAAACTTCCTTTTTTGAAAATAACATTATTGCCTTGAACCGTGTAAAGCGCATTTGTTTGAAGACTTGCTCTGGCAAAAAGTTGCTGAGAAGGCACATTTGGTTCTGGCGCATTCCAAAATGATAATTCAGAATGAAACAATTTTTCAACGCCTGGCAATTTATAAAAAACGAAAGCTATATCCGTTTTTGCACTAATAGTAATATACTTTGGCGGCACACCTTTCAAGTTCGTTGCCAATAACGGCTGACCTGTTATCGTGTCCCGAAGGTTGTCTGGTGTCACTCCAAAACCAACTATTTGCAATGGCAAACCATGAAAATTACTTACTTTAATCACTAAATTTCCGCCGCTTCTACCGTTGATTTTAGCTTTTAAGCTGATGTTATTGGTTGGTTTTAAATTAGACCGAATATTTTTTGCATTATTTAAAATCAAATCGGCATCAAAAACATAATCCACAAATTCTTTTCTAATAAATTGCTGTCTACGCAACGCTTCTTTTTCAATATCTAATAAGAAACCTTCGATAAATGCCTTTTGAGAATATTGATGCAAATATTGACAATACTTAGTCATGAATCCTTCATCAAGGAACAAATTCATATAAATATCAACTTCCTGTACGTCGGTATTAAATAGATTATAACCAACAAACGGGCGTTTGCGATAAGGTTTGATTTCTAAGCCAAAACCGCTAATCCCAACAGGTTCGAGTTTGCTACTGGTCGGATTAAAGTAAAAACGTTGGTCACGCCAATCCAAACTTTGGTAAGCTTGCATCACGTCAGTAATCGCAAAATAACGAGCCATTAAGTCTAAATCGAATATATTAGAAGCAGGTTTTAGATTGTATTGATATTGATGCATTAGGTTTTGAGCGACTTTGAAATGATTGGTCATTTCTTCACTCGATGCAACTTGAGAACCTTTGAACGGTTGCGCATCCGCAGCATCTAAGGCATCATTTACGTCATATTTTGAAGGATCTGTATTGCCTTGTTCGATGCTTTTGCCAACGTTATTCCAAAATGCATCGTCAGAAAAACGAACGATTGGGCCAGGCTGACGATTATTATAAGTAGATAATGCGACATCTGGGTTTTCTTCAAAAGCATAAATTCCTTTGTTTCTATTGTTTAATTTGAGGTGTAAAAAATCATATCTAGTGGCAATGACTTTTTCTTTTTGTAAAAATTGATGATAGATCCATTCGCTCACAAATTGCTTAGTCGCAGGGTTATGAATAGAAAAGGATTGCATTCTTTGCCATGAATATGGATCTTTAACCTTGATTTTATAAGACCATTTATCACCTTGCAAATTATATAATCGATTGCCTTTTAATCGAATTTCTGAATCTAATTCTTGGTTGCCATCGTCAATTTTAGCGTTTAACCAATCAGTAGATTTACTAATTAAAATACCATTATTTAATGCTTCAAGGCGTTTTTCCTTGAGTTTTTGCATGAACTGTTCCGCAATTTCTAAGTTGAACGTTTGCGGCTCAAATGGTTTAATATTAAGTTCGTTTTTGCTTCCGCTTATTTTTTTAATGGTCAAATTGTCGAAGAAAACGGGCGTATTGTCATTAGAAAAGACATAAATATTAATCGTTTTTCCGCCTTTTTCTGGAATATTGAAAGTCATTTCAAGTAATTCCCAACCATCTGATTCTTTACTAGAAGCGATGTCTTCCCGCTTTTCAAAGCCATACTTTCCTTCGCCTTTAACGATTAATTCACCGCCGATGGCACTCGTTCTATATCTTCTAACGGATACTCTATATCTATCGCCGACTGTTGGTAAACGCAGTATATAGGTCATTCCAGACGGATTATTCCTATCTGTTTTGGAAGAGTAATTACCTTTGTAAGCTTTTTCGTTGCTTTGAGTTTGCGCATTTTTAAAACTATATCCTTTTGATATAAATGCTTCGCCTCTAGTGAATTCTGCGCCACAAAAGATGGCATTTTCGTCATTAGAGCCAAAATATGGAAAGAAAAATCGAACAACGAGATACAGCACCACCATCAGTAGTATGGTAACTCCTGCGTATCTGCCATAAGCCGCCCATTTGGAAGACTGTTCGGATTTGTCTTGTAATATCATAAATGATAGTTATTAGTGATTGTTGATTAGTTATTAGTGATAAACCTACATTAGAGTAGACTAATAACCAGTCACCAATGACTTTACACCGATAGCTATCGGTACGCAGAGCCAATTTATATAATCAAATCTGGTTGGTCAATAATAGATAGTGTTGTTAAAGGAGAAAGTTCGGTAACTTTATTTCTAATTTCTTCAATATCCTTGATGTCTTTCGCCTTACAAATGTAAGCTAAGTCCATACCAGAACCTAATGTGTCGAGTCTTTTGAGTTCAACATAATGGAAAGTCTCGGATAACAATTGGTTGATACGTTCTAAATCATTGATATCTGTACTGATATTGACATACAGTTTGTCTTCTGATTTAAATTCGGTTTGACCTTGTATTTTTTGAGAAGCAAATAATAGTGCTACAATAAAAAATACGGCAACAATTGCCAAAAGCGGCTGATTTGCACCCGAGGCTAAACCAACGCCAATCACTAAAAATAAGTAAGTTAGTTCTTCTGGATCTTTAATGGCTGCTCTAAAACGTACAATTGACAATGCACCAACGAGTCCTAACGAAAGGGCAATGGATGATTTTACAATGGTAATAATCAGCATTGTCGTTAATCCAAGTGGCATAAAATTATTACCAAATCGTTTTCGATTAGTGATAGAGTTTCCAAATCGGATGTAGTAAATACGTAAAAGGCTGGTCAGTAATGCAACGACGAGTAAATTAACAATAAAATCTCCAAAAACAATTTGACTGTTAAAGTCGTCTAAATATTGTTCAAATCTTAACATCTGTGTTTTTCTTCTGATGAAGTCTATAAACGACTTCAATTCATGGTTCTAATAATCGATATTACAGAAACTTTATATTTATGTAGTTTATTAACTGTTAACTATGACATAACTATATCTACAAATATATAAAAAACTAAGTGTTATTGGGTTATAGCCTAATAATATTGGTTTTTTGCATTAGTTTTTGAGTATGTTTTTTTAAAATAATTTTTGGAGATATTAATTTGGGATTTTTTGTTACTAAATAGGAGAGGAGC
>CAZMEH010000464.1:0-7417 GCA_964564885.1 uncultured Saprospiraceae bacterium
ATTAAAAAAGGCATAACATATGGAATTATATTATAATGCAAGACTTAACACATATGATTTATATGTAATGCAAGGTAAGAAAACCGATATTTTCCTTGGTTATTTGAAAGCCTATTCTAATATTTGTAAAGAGTTAAAACAAAAAGCGCAGTATATTAACCTACATTCAAGCAAATCACATTTAAAGATTTAGACCCATTTAAATTTAGATTTTTAAGGAACAATTAAGCTCGATATAGTATTTTAACTAAAACGAAAGCTAACATGAATAAAGAAAAATTTGTTTATAATAAGCAAACATTACGTTATGAAAAAGTCGAAGGAGATTGGAAAAGGAAACTTTTCCGTGTTTTCGGTTTTTTATCAGCAGTCGGAATCTTTGCTTTGATTATTGTTGCTATTGCTTTCAAATACCTCGACTCTCCTAAAGAAAAAGCACTAAAACGTGAGTTAAACCAACTGATAACTGTTAATGAGCTTCAACAAGAGGAAATGAAGCTTCTGACTACAGCGGTTGAAAAAGTACAAGAAAGAGAAAATACATTGTACCGAGTGATGTTCGGTATGGAACCTAGGGAGAACGGTGTTGCTGAAGGTGGTACTGGTGGTCGTGATAAATTTAAAGATTTAGCTGTTTATAAAAATGCAGGAGCTACAATGGTTTCTACGTTTCAGAGATTGGAACAACTGAAGTTTCATGTTGCAAATCAATCTAGATCATTAGATACGATTGCACATCTTGTCAAGGAAAAAGAACAAATGCTTTCTTCCATTCCCTCTATCAAACCAGTTAGAGAAGATAAATTAAGAAGATCAATACAATTAATGTCTGGTTTTGGGTACAGATTGCATCCAATTCACCGTGTGATGAAAATGCACGCAGGTATTGACTTTTCAGCTCCTGCTGGCACGCCAATCTATGCGACTGGAAATGGTACTATAGAAAAAGTACAGCATAGGGCAAGCGGTTATGGTAAGAATGTAACTATTAATCATGGTTTCGGTTACAAAACGCTTTATGCTCACATGAGTAAAACGTTAGTGGAACTTGGACAGAAAGTTAAAAAAGGACAAAAAATTGGTTTAGTTGGAAATACAGGAACTTCTACTGCTCCTCACTTGCATTATGAAGTAAGAAAAGGAGGACGTGCGGTTAATCCTATTCATTATTGTATGGATGGTTTAACGCCACAAGAATACGCTGGTCTTGTAGACGCTGCTGATAAAGCTAGTTTTTCTATTGACTAGACGGATTTTTTAAGACTTATATATAAAAAAACTTGTATGTTATTGATTTAACGTACAAGTTTTTTTATTTTAGAGGAAGGTAGAACGCTTTGCTGAGAGACGTCAGATCATTCGCTACGCTCATTGAGCGATCACTTCGCTGTCAGGTTATAATATACTCAAGTATAAAATGAATAATTTAGGATAAAGTCTAACAGTGCGAGTGTATGAAAATGATCTGATAAGAAATAAAGTGAATAATTTAATTTCCCTCAGCGAAGCAGTCTCTCAGTGAGCAAAGCGAATGATCTCACTTCCCTAAGCGAAGCGATCTTAAAAATGAAGAATTGGATACAAAATTATATTACTCAATAAGCGAAATAAGCGAACAGTTTGACGTTTCAAAATCATCTATACGATTTTGGGAATCGGAATTTTCTATTTTAAAACCACGTAAGAACTCTAAAGGAGAAAGAAGGTTTACGAAAAAGGATATTGAAGATTTTAGGATTATTTATCACCTAGTCAAAGAAAAAGGCTTCACGTTAGAAGGTGCAAAGAAAGAGATTGACCAAAATAAAGAACGAATCAGACAGAAGTTTAAAATCTTAGAAAACCTGAAAGTAATCAAGGCTCATTTTGAAGCGGAAAGAGCTATGTTGAATAGCTAATGTCGCCCTTAATTCTGAATGAAATTCATATTAAAATACGGGAGCTGTAACTTTTCGATGAACGAGAGCGTTTTACAGACAAATCAATCATAAAAGGAGACAGTAAATTGTTTAATTAAAATAACTGAATGACGTAAAATTCTACACGAAACCTTATTTGCAAATCAATATTACACTACAGCGTGAGTTAATTTTACATTAACTGCAAGTAGTGCTGTATTCACGAGTTCTTAATGACGCGTAAAGAATATAACAAGTGCGTTGATTTGTACGCTGACAGAGTGTACCGCTTCATCATCAAAAATATGAAGCATCACGAAGACGCTCAAGATGTCGTACAAAATGCTTTTGAAAAACTTTGGATCCACCGAGAAAAAGTCTTTTTCGAAAAGGCAAGATCATATCTGTTTACTACTGCTTACCGAAGCATGATTGATATTATCCGCAAAGTTAAGCGGATTGATTGGGTCGAGAACGTACCTGATCAAGTTTTATCTTCTACTAACAAAACCTTTGAACTTCAAGATTCATTAAACTTAGGATTATCACAACTGACCGATATCCAAAAATCAGTTATTCTTTTGCGTGACTACGAAGGGTATTCATACAAAGAGATTGCTGAGATTGCAGATTTAACCGTCGCACAGGTAAAAGTTTATATTTATCGTGGACGAAAAAAACTACAACAATTTTTGGTCAGCGTAGAGAAAGCTATATGACAATCAATAAACTCAATTACGAAGTTTACGCAATTGATTATTTGGACGGTAATTTAACAGGAGAGCTATTAGCAGAAATGGAACAATTCATGCTAATGAATCCTGAAATAGCCAGAGAATTCGATATGTTTAATAGTATGGTGTTTGTTTCTGATTCTTCTATTGGATATGCCGGTAAGAGTAATATGAAAAAAGCCGTACAGTTTTCTATATTAAGCTATATGAACTGGATTGTTCCAATTTGTATGAGTATTGCTTTCATGGCTGTTTATCCTTATATTCGAGAATATTGGATAACAGGAAATGATTTGCATCCGAGCAGCCAGCCTGTCAAAGAAATCCCTTATTCTCAGCCAGAGCAAAATACGGTACAATTAGATGAAGTTATTCCAATTTCATCCAACAATTATAATACGTCGCCATTTTCTCAAGTATCATCCGCTTCTGTTAATCCTTCTGTACAAAAGCCAACAACTAGAAATCGTAATTTAGCGGTGGTTAAGTTTGAAGAAGAAGAAACGGTTGCTCTTCAAACAATTAATGCTAAAAAGAACATAGCTTCTAGAAATTCAAATTTGGATGAAGAAGAAAAAAGTACGGTCGATTTCTTTGGTAAGAAAGCCTTTGGTTTTGATGACCAAACTATTCTAACGGCTGGCGATTTCGTTGCGATGTATCCAAATGAATTTGAAACATTATATGATTTGGAAGCATATAATGATAAAGCCTTTAATGGAATAGGAACACCTACTCCCTATTTGACCTTATCATTTACACCACTTGGAATCGGTCACGATATTGCGAAAACAACGAATATTGAAACACAAGAACTGGTAAGAAATTTGCGAATTGGTGAAAACAGTGATATTGCTTTAAGTGCTCCAATATATATTGGAATTGGCGCAGCAATTCACGTATCTGAGAGAGTTGCTCTTGAAACAGGTTATTATGTAACCAAACGTAATATCAATTATTTCCCTACTGCGGGCTCTACAGAAAAGATTAAAACGGGTATTAGATATATAAATCATTCCATTCCTGTAAATGCTGTTTTAGCATTACCCTTTTTTAATAATAGTTTAAATATTCGTGTTGGTGCTGCGGCCAATTGGATGGGAAGCCGAAACTATATGTTTAATGAAACAGGTGGTTTGTCTGATGAAGCTGCTCAAACAGCGATTATTGTTGAAACGCCTGATATCAAGTTGGTAACAACAGATGATAAATTACAAATTGCAACAAGTATTCAATTTGGGTTTGAATATGAAAAGGATATTAATTACGGGAATATCGCTCTTGCAGTGACTTATAACCGTCAAATGGCAAACATTAATCAGATCAATGTTTGGGATTATAACTTGGTGAGAAATGAGCGAGTAGGAGAGCCGCAGACGTTTAATATGCGTTATGAAACGGTGACTGCAAGCGTTAAATATACACTGCCGAACAGGTGGTATCTAAAGAAGAAATAAAAATCGGTCTTAAATAGCGAGCATAATTTTGAAGCAATCATTAAAAGCCAACTCACTTTTTGAGTTGGCTTATTTTTTTGTAAACAAAGCAGGATAAGTAAGGAGTCAGACCGTCCGGAGTGCTTGTGACTGAGAGAAGTTAGATAATAATATGTTGATTATTAATTTTTTACAAAACAAGGCAATACGTGGAAATTTTTGTCCAAGCACTTGAAAATAGAATCACTCACTAGTTTTTATTCACAAACCACTTACCTTATTCTTAAACAAGTTCCATAATTTTAGTATCAAGCATTAATTTTGGCTCGGTACTTAATTCCTTGGAAAACAACGGGGCAAGCCACCGCTAGATTAAAGAAATATTATTGTTGCATAAATTATTAAAGAACCATTTTTCTTAAAGAAAGCCTTTCTATAAAAACACAAAAGAGCCTTTGGAATATTCCCAAAGGCTCTTCTATTTTCAAAACTCGTCTGACTTGTCTCCGTGATCGGTTAGGCAAAGCGAAACGATCTCTTTTCTAAATATCAGTAAAGTGAACGACACGCTTATCGTGAACGAATTTAGCATCCAGTTCTTTTTGTTCAGTTTCCTGCTTATGGAAGTATTTTTGAATAGAACGATTGTAGTAATTGGTTACTTGCTCTTCGCTCAAACTAACTTTTTTACCATAAGTAATCGCATCAGAAACATAAGAATGCAATAACACTTTATATTGTTTTTTGAATAATTCTGGCGTTCCAAAAATATCGCAAGCCAATACTTTATTACCGCTTACAACGATACAACCTACTACGTCTGTTGAGTTGTCGAATAAGTGCGCAAACTTCGTCATATATTGATCACGAGCATCTGTAAAAGATTTTGAACTAGCCAAATCTCCATAAGTTGAGCTACCTGTTTCTACATTATTACGACTTCTCATATCACCAACTTTTGCCCAAACTTCGCTTTGGTTCTTTTCATTTTTAACCGTTTGACGGATAGAGTTAGAAGCCACATTGAAATAACCTGTAAATGCATAAATACCATCTTGTTCTTTATTCGTTACAGGAGCGTTTTGTGTTGGATTTTCACGAGGCGACCAGCGACCTGGCTCAACACAAAATACAGGAACTGCAATTTTACCAGAATTCGGCATGGCAATCATATCTTCTGCAATCACACGATCTTGATTTCCACCAATTACAATATCTCCAGCCATAATATAGATTGGCTCATTAGAAGTATTTTGGATAGTCAACGTATTCACAGAAGCACCTGCTTCCATTGCTTCGCTAACGGTTCTATCTGGAAGAATAGAAGTTGGATCAAATGAACCGCTCATCGGGTCAAAGTTATATTCAGCATTAGGATTAGACGCTCGTTCTCTTTGTCCTAATTCCATGATTTTTACCTTGTTTTCAGCAACAGCTTCTGCTAAATTTAAGTAATTATCCAATTTTTCATGATCCGCCAAATATTTTTGACTGGCTTTGATTGGGTAAACTTTTAAGTTCCTATAATCAACGGCTTCGTCAGAAAGCAAAGCGAAATAGTCTTGAATGACACCATCGAAGTCAAGTGTTTGGCGATCTAGTTTTTGGATTTTATTGTTTTTAACAACAGGTTGAGGATTTTCACCCTTACTATCGTCCAAAATAAAAATACCTGCAATAGAAGCTGCTAAAATCACTAATGGTAATAAAAGAATAAGTTTTTTCATGATTAAATTTTTTTATGTTTTCATTTTTAATAGATGAGGAGACTAAATATTTATTGAAAAATGAATATTTAGTCCAATCAATCTATGATTGACATTCAATTTACAAACAATTGTAAACTAATGAAAGTTTCATTTAAGGTTTATGTTTTTAGTACTAATACGAGTTACTGGGAGTCGCTTATTGAATGATAAAAATTATTTTATACTAACTATATGATGCAAAAGAATATCAAGTGACATATCGCTGAAACAATTAGTTATTCAAAATAAAAATTGTATTAGCTTAGCAACTTTAGAATTTTTTTAAACAAAAAAATATGAGATATACTTTTTTAATCTTAATCACAAGTGTCTTACTATTCGGTTGCACAGCCGCAAAAGTCAATTCAACGGCTACTTCGACAACCGTTTATTTGATGCGACATGCTGAAAAAGCAAAGGACGGAACAAAAGATCCGAGCTTGACCGCCGAAGGAAGGGAAAGGGCACAAACGCTAGCAAGGAAACTTAAAGGTGAAAATATTCGAGCTATCTATTCGACAGATTATAAACGAACTCGTGAAACGGTTGCGCCGCTTGCCGAAGCATTGGAACTGGATGTGATTATTTATAATCCAAAAGATTTGAATAGTTTGAAAGAAGAAATTTTGAAAGAATATAAATATGGTGAAACCATCGTTATTGTTGGTCATTCTAATACAACACCGACTTTGGTTAATTTACTAATTAGTAAAGAACAGTTTCAGCCAATTGACGAAAGTGACTACACTAATCTTTATAAGTTAGAAATTAAATATGATGGTTCTAAGAAAGTCAGTAATATAAAGCAGTAAGAATAGTTAGGAACGGAAACAAAAATCTGAATTTATTTTGTTTCCGTTTCTCAAAGAAGTTTTCTTCGATGAATCTGTTTGATAAGCCATTATAAAATAAGTTCATCGAAAATTTAATATTGCTGGTCTAAAGGTTGGTTTTGCGAATCAACTTTTTTATCTTTAAAAGCGTAGTTAATAGTATCAGTTATTAAGTTTAAAGGAAATTATAAAAAATAACTTCTTTAAAAGTTGTTTAAGGAAGTACAATAGATAATATATAATGCAACGAAAAAATTCTCAATCTCGCATAGGCGGTTTAAATATAATCATAGCCATTTTAGTCTTTTTTTCTATATTTTACTTGTTCTCGATGGCAGTAAGCTTCATCTGGAAAGTCGCTTTATTCTTAATGCCCGTTTTGTTAGTCGCTACATTTATCATGGATCGTAGTTTGATTATCAATTATGTAAAAAGGATTGGAAAGATTTTCAAAGCAAATAAAACATCAGGTTTGATAGCAGGAGGTTTGTCTGTTTTAGGCTCACCATTGATTATTTTGTTCCTATTTGGACAAGCGATGTTGTTTAGAAAAGTCAAAAAAGCGACTGCAAAACAAGAAGATCAGAATACTTCAAAGTTTGGTGAATATGTTGACTATGAAGAAATCGACACTTCGTTCCAACGATTAATCAACGAAAGTCCGAAACCTCAAGAACCAATCGAAATTAAAGAAGTTCCAAAAGAAAAACCTCGAAAGAAAGATAATAATCCTTATGATTCACTTTGGGAATAAGTGGGTTTTAGTAT
>CAZMEH010000465.1:0-2640 GCA_964564885.1 uncultured Saprospiraceae bacterium
ATATATTTTACTCACATAGTCAAAAGTTAAATATATATTAATCACATAGGTACAACCACAAAAAGCCTCTCGTATTTCTACGGAAGCTTCTTATTGTTTATCATCAAAATCTATAAAGATTATGTTTTACCACGAATGATCGGGATAAGACCTAATCCTCATCTTCAACATCACCTTTGATAACTACTTTTCCTTTGTAATACATATCACCTTCGTGCATATATGCCGTGTGATACATGAAAGGCTCGCCTGTAGTTTTACAAACCATTACGTTAGGCGTTTCTGTTTTATAATGCGTACGACGTTTACGTTTACGCTGCTTAGATATACGACTCTTTGGATGTGCCATTTTACTCTATTTTAGTACCGTTGAAATAAAAGCAACAGTATTTAATTTTTTAATTTATTTAAAACACTCCAAACAGATTCTTTTGATATTTCATCTTTCGCTTCGCTGTTTGGCGGTGTCGTGTCTTCTATTCTTTGAATATAATCTATCAATGTCGTCGGACAATCCTGTGGATTATCTTCACATTCAGGTTTAACCTTTCTAATAGGAATTCCTAAATGAACTAATTCATAGACATATGTCGAAATGTTTAATTCGGGTGCTTTCGGCTGAATATAAAATACATCATCTTTATCCTCCTTTTCTTCCTCACTAAACTTTACCATCAATCGTTGAGTGCCGTACATCGGCATATCAATTGTTTCAGTACATCGGTCACATTCAGCAACCATTGTTCCTTCAAATTCAAAATTAAGCACCAACATGTTTTCTCCTCGTTCTAATTCTAAATATACATCGAACGAAGCATCATCTAAGGCGCTATCTTCAAAATTCTTAAAAAAAGAACTATCTATTTGATACTCAAATTGATGGTTTCCATTTTTCATTCCTTGAAACAGAATTGAAAATTTATTTAGAGCATCCATAATTATTACGTTTTAAAAATGCTGGGCAAAAATAGTAATTTTTTACATTCCAGCCAAAAGAGTCTCAAAGATTCAGTTTTTTAATATTTTTTTTATTAAATCTGCAATGAGAAATCCTAAAATAACGGTAGCATTTTTTACCAAAAACATTCCTCATTTGATTTTCTGGCACTTGATAACTCATGGTTAAAACCTAAAATAATAAATGGAACAAATTTTTTTTAAATAAATCTTAAGAAAAGTATAACAAAACCAATTTAAATCCGTAGAGGAAATGTAGTAAAACTAACTGAAAAGAAAGTTTTGCCTTTCTCAATGCCTTTAACGATATTTTAAGGTGAAGTTTGCCGCTTCGCCTTTTTTATTTGGGGCATCTTACCCGTCAAGCCTCTATTTTATAAAGATAAAAATTTCCATTCATTTTTATATTACCAAACATCCTTTTAAATTTACACTTCTTACATCTAACAGCCAGCACTTATATTTATTTTCAATTTTCAAACTTGTCCCTACCTGTCGGGATTGTCCATTATAAAAAATATGCATAAAGTATTCGGTGTCAGACATCACGGGCCAGGTTCTGCAAAAAGCCTGTTGAAAGGATTGAAAGCCTTTCAACCAGATATTATATTGATTGAAGGGCCGCCTGATGCCGACAAAATGATTCCATTTGTCGCTAATGACGATTTAAAACCGCCTGTTGCCATATTGGTGTACAATCCTAAAGCATTACATCAAGCGGCTTATTTTCCCTTTGCAGACTTCTCTCCAGAATGGCAAGCGATGAAATATGCGATTGACGGAGATGTAGAAGTTCGCTTCATGGATTTACCGCATTACTATCATTTTCATTTGGATAACTTGGAAAAAGGTGAGCCAGAACAGCAACTCTTATTTCAACCCAAAGATCAAAATGAACAGACCGAAGAGCAGGAAGAGCAGTTGTTAATTGCCCGTGATCCGTTGGCTTATATTGCAAAAGTGGCTGGCTACGCAGACAGTGAACGCTGGTGGGAAGTGCATATGGAAAGTCAAGAGAACTCCGAAGAAATATTTGACGCAGTGACGGAACTCATGGGCGCAGTCCGTGATCGAATCACTGTTCCAGAGCGCAAAAGGGAGATGATGCGAGAAGCATTTATGCGAAAAACGATTAGAAAAGCGGTAAAAGATAAGTTTGAACGAGTCGCTGTAGTTTGCGGTGCGTATCATTCGCCGATGCTACAAGATTTGAAAAAGCATCCGCTAAAAATAGATAATGCGATTCTTAAAGGTTTAAAAAAAACAACGACTAAGGCCACTTGGATTCCGTGGACTTATCAGCGGATTTCCTCTATGAGCGGTTACGGAGCAGGCGTCGTTTCGCCAGCTTGGTACAAATTACTCTTCACTCGCCGTAAGGATGCGACGATTCGTTGGATGGCGAAACTGTCTAAGGAATTACGCAAAGAAGATATTGACGCCTCGTCAGCGCACGCTATTGAAGCCGTCCGATTGGCGGAAACATTGGCAACGCTTCGCAATTTGCCATTGCCAGGGATTGATGAACTCAAAGAGGCTGCGGTTACTATTTTCGGTGGTGGAAACGAAGCGCCTATCAAACTCATTGAAGAAAAAATGATAATCGGTGATGAGATGGGAAAAGTACCCGATTCGATTCCGAAATTACCTTTGCAAGATGATTTTGATAGAAAAATCAAATCG
>CAZMEH010000466.1:0-2282 GCA_964564885.1 uncultured Saprospiraceae bacterium
AGCAACAATATTTATTGGTGAATGAAAGAAAATTGGAGTAGCCTTATTTGTTTATTTTGTTCATTCCAGCTTTCCCGCAATAAAAGCCGTGGTCCAAGCTGATTGAAAGTTATAGCCTCCAGTGATGCCATCTATGTCCATCACTTCTCCTGCAAAATAAAGATTCTTACAAACTCTACTTTGCATAGTATTGAAATCGATAGACTCCATGCTCACTCCTCCACAAGTGACAAACTCTTCTTTAAAGGTTGTTTTTCCTTTGACATTATAGACGTCATTGGTAAGAATATTCGTCAATTTATTCAATCCTTTTTTACCGAGCTCGTTCCACCTTTTATTCTTAGGTAAATTTACTTTTTCTAACAAAAACAACCATAACCTTTCTGGCAGAGCATAGGGACGAAAGTTGGCTATGATTTTATTAGGATGTAATAGTACAATTCCATTTAGATATTCTCGAACGGTTTCGCCATTTTGGATATTTGTCCAATTCACTTGAGTGGTACATTCATAATTCATCTCACTCAAAATCCGTGCACCAACAGCCGACAATTTCAAAATAGCCGGTCCACTCATTCCCCAATGTGTAATCAATAAAGGTCCATCGGATTTTAATTTGGTGCCTTGGATAACTACTATTGTATTTTCTACTACAATGCCCATCAAACCTGTGACTGGTTCCGTAGGCATATTGAACGTGAATAAAGAAGGAACTGGATCAACTATTTTATGCCCCAATTCTTCGAGCCATTCTAATCCCGAGCGTTTTGGAGAACCGCCTGTGGCAACAATGACTTTATCGAATAATTCTGAATGGAATTGATCTTTACGGAAATGCAATTTTAAGAGATTTCCATTTTGTTCAATCGCTTTAATACCCTTTCCGATTTCTATTTTAACTTGAAGTTTTTTAGTTTCATTTAGAAAACAATCTATAATGGATTGAGAATCTTGAGAAACTGGAAAAACGCAATTATTCTCTTGAATCATTAAAGGCACTCCTCTTGATTCAAACCAGTCCATCGTATCTTTTGTACAGAATGTTCGGAAGGCCCTTTTCAGTTTCTTCTCTCCTCTTGGATAAGCCTTGGAAAGCTCCTTTATATCTGTACAGCCATTAGTTACATTACATCTTCCGCCACCAGATATCTTTACTTTGGATAATATTTTTTTTGATTTCTCAAAAATCGTTACTTCGGCTTTAGGGTGATTTTCTTTTGCAGCAATAGCTGCAAAAAAACCCGCTGCCCCTCCTCCTATGATAGCTATTCTCATTATTCTTCTCGTTTACTTTTTTTATTTTCTCGGAAAACTTGATTATTCTCGTACATGCTTTAATTTTCCTTTTTAATTGAAGAGAACGTCCCGCAACAACGACAGGTGCAGCTTTTTATTGTGAATGTAAGATATTATTTTTGTTAATCGCTGATTTCTTTATCCTTTTTTGTAAAAATAGTATAACTCAAAAAAGGTCTTTGAGTTTCTTCATCTTTACCTAGTTTTATTATACCGTTTTGAAAACTCCATTCAAACGAAATATATTCATTTTGATAAACAAACTGTTTAATTTTATTATCTCTCTCATCTTTATCTTGATAGCCGAAATAATCTGTTATGCTTTCAAGAACTTGAGATGTTTCGGTAAAATAAACAAACCTCGAAAAGTTTTTAAATGCTTTTTTAAAGGTTACTATAACTCCTTTCTCTTTAGGGTAATGTTCATATATCATGTGGTTAAAGAAATTAAAATAGAACCTAGGTAATTTAAAAACAGATATTTCTGCTTCACTTTCTTCTGGTATTGGGTAAGTTTCTACAAGATTTTCTGGTTTATAAAAAGAAAAAACTTCTTCAAGAAAACTAATTTCTTTAGGAAGTTCATAAAGTGCTTTTTTTAATTCAGAAATTAACTGATTAGGGTCAATAATTTTTGTTGATACATTAAATTCATTATACAGGACTTTTGATTTTGTTCTTAATATCTTATCACTAGCTACAAAATAATCACAATAAGCTCCATAAAATGAGTGTCCTCCATCGGTTTGAATATTTTGCATATTATTTGATGGTTTCTGTAGCTTATCCATTTTATATCCAATTCAGCTGCTATTTTTACACTTTCTTGTAAAGTGGTATGTTGTTCGTTTGATAAAATGTAACGCGCTCCATTTTTACCTTTCAACATTGCTTTGTATGCTCCAAAAGCTACATCCTTTACATCTACCCAATTTAATGTGACATTTGTGTCTACTGGAATTTCTCCATTTAAAATTTGATAAACA
>CAZMEH010000467.1:0-4127 GCA_964564885.1 uncultured Saprospiraceae bacterium
AAGTAAAAAGAAAAAATCGGGCTTTAGCCCAACACAGCACAATGTTGGACTAAAGTCCTAGTTTTTTTAAAATTCAAATCCACGAGCTAAAGCACGTGGCAATAGATGTAAAACGCTGAAAGTCAATTAATTATTAATCTCCTTGACGCTAATTCCGAGGTTTCGGGACAAGTTGTATGAATTAAGACATGAGCGCCGTTTTTTTTAATGATAAAGCCTCAAACACTTGAAAATGTTTGAGGCTTTATTGTTTTAAAACTGAAGTATCATAGCATCGCTTTAGTCATTGAACATTAATTCACAATTACTTTACGACTAACTTGCTGCCCATCAATATTAACATTCAAGAAGTATATTCCTTTTGCTAAATGATTGGTTTCAATTCGCCAAGAATTTCTACCGAAAGCATTATCAATTAATTGCTCGTGAACCAATTTACCCACCGCATCTAACATTTTAATCTGAACATTAGTAGCATTTGGTTGGTCAATCATCAAATTAAAATGGCTGAAACTTGGATTTGGATAAACCAAAACAGAAAAGGCTTCTTCAACTTGTGTTGTGCTAGTAGATTGATTAATTTTGAAATGATCTAATGCGAGACCATTACCTAGTTCAGCATTTGCATCTGCATTAAATGATACTCGAAACTTAACGTTTGCTTGCCCTGCTGCGCCATTCAATTGAGTTTGAATAGTTTCCCATCCATTGGATTGATCAATGAAAAAACTAGTGCCAAGGTTCGACCAACTTGCGCCATCATTGAAAGAATACATCATTCTAGCACGGTCAATAACATCACCTAAATCATAATTAATATCATAAATTAAATATGGATCTTGTGTTAAACTAGAGAAATCGAAACAAGGTGAATAAAGTTGACTAGTCTCATGAGATCGATAGTTTTCATTTGCATCAGTCATCCAAACCTTATTTCCATTTGATGCTGAATTAATGATAGAATTATTTGGAACTGCCCATTCCCAAGTAGAAAAATTTGACCAAGAGTCTGTCCAAAAACCATTATTGGTTTCAAAACTTTCAACAAACGGCAGGTTACTGTAAGTGGGTTGATTGATAATTTCACGAACCAAAACATCATTGTGATCGGTTGTGTCGCTATTTAGTGTATTTGAGAAAGTCATTAGATAAGAACCATCTTGACTAAAATCAATAGGGTTAGAAAAGGAATAGTTCAATATATTTCCTTCCGCAAATGGGCTAGTAATATTGAATGTGTCCAATGTAATAATACCATTCACCTCTACGGTCATTGGAATTTTCTCTCCTACTTGGAAAGTACGGCAACCTTTATTTTGTATTTCTATCACCACATTTTGAGTACTTAATTGGCAAGCAGATAAAGGTGATTTTACTTTATTGATACTTAAATCATAAGAAGTACGCAAGGTGATTTTTTTAGCAATAGAACGACGACCTACGATTTCTTGTGATGTATTTAAGGCACGCATCGCAAACCAATATTCAACATCAAGATCTAAATTTGGAACAGAATAGAATGTGTCTGTTACGATTGCTACTGAATGAATACCTAAGTTATCAATTTGAAAAACCTCATATTCGGTTGCATTTGGAATAGGTAACCAATCCAATTTTGCTTGTTCGCCACAAATGGCACTACTTCTATCTACATCTAAATTGAAATTCGGAATAGAGCTGATCGTAAAAGTACTATCCGACTGACCGACAATATTTCCAGCAGTAATACGAATCAATGCTTTATTGGTAAAAGTATAAGGCATGTTCCAACTCAAAGAACGCTGTACATTCGGATAATTTCCAAGTGAGCTCCAAGTTTGTCCTGCGTTTGTCGAATATTGAACGAACTGACTACCTGTGATGCCTGCACTTGTCCAATGAATAGTTGTCAATTTAGCTGCTTCTAATTTTTCACCACCAAACGGGTAAGTCACAATTATTTCTGGCGTATAAGTATGATAAACCAAAGCGTACGTTTGGCTATTGTTTGTGACTGTTTCGCCTTCAACAACGATAGTCCAAGTACCTGCCGCTAAAGTATCAGCCGTAATTTGTATTATATTATTAATATGATCTTCGCCCCTTGTCGCTGTTGCGTTTGGCGAATTCATATTCAAAACCCAAGGGTAAATCGTATCTGTTCCATTTGTTAAAAACAAATCAAGGTCATTGACCAATGATATTGCCGCATTTGGATTACCGGGAATATCTGTCCAAGTCAACAAAATACGAGTTTCAACCGCATTATTAGGAATAGTAATATTTAATGTATTTTGACCGCCTTGTGCGATTGAATCCATCACCCAGTTACCTGCTTCCATTTCTTCCACGGCTTTCAAACCGTTGATTTGACCGAAACCATACTTATAATCTGGCCCTTTATTTCCAACATCATCGGCTGTATTACAAACCAAAGCTTTTATTAAGGCAGCATCAGGATTTATGCCATTGTGTAGTTGTTTGTATCGCTCATATATTTGTGCAATTGTACCAGAAACACCTGGACCAGACATGGAAGTTCCACTTTTATTACCATAGCTATTATCCAACTCTGTCGAGTAAACATTAGCTCCAACACCGCTAATGGTTGGCGCAATACGTCCGTCAAACAATGGCCCAAAACTACTAAAACCAGTAATTGAGCTAGTCTGATTGGTTGCAGCAACGATTAAGGAATTCTTGTGTGTCCATGATACTGTAAAAAATCCTCCAGGACAATCACCTTGTGAATTACCTGCTGAGAAAACGTGCATCAAGTTTGGAGCATCATAAACGACTTGGTCATAATTTGCATTTACAGTAAAATAAGTAGGCGTATTATCACAATCTGCTCCAAAACCATAAGAGTTTGAAGTAATCGTAATATTTTGATTGATAATAGCATTTTGCATCATGACATAACCTGGAAGAGGCGTTTGTGTACAACAATTCCAACCGTGAATAGTAGCTTCAGGTGCCATTCCAAGTGCATTTGGATCAAGTGCGCCAGAACCTGCAATTGTTCCTGTAACGTGATTAGCGTGATCTCCTCCAGTTCCTGCATATAGTTGTTGGTGACTTGTAGTACGAGTATCAAAATCTAGATGCGGATATAAATTAGTATCCCAAACACCAACGACAACACCATTTCCTGTTAAATTTCTTCCGCCAGCGTAATTTGCTGCAAGCGCATTTGAACGGTGATTGGCTTTACTTCTTTCGTTCTCAACACGAGTTGGAGGCGTAATTAAATCAACTGATTTGATAATTCCTTCTCCGCTCAATGCGTCAATATTTTCAATAGGAATACGAATCTTGAAGGTGTTGAATTGATCAGCAATGAATAAAATTTCAGCATTATTATTTTGAAGAATAGTAGCCACTTCACTAATGTCTACATTTTTAAAATACTTGATATTCAAATCTGCGTGACCGTAAACTAGGTTGGCATGTTCAGGAATATTATTAGTATCAAATGACTTTTTCCATTTGGATTGAAATATACTAAATGAACGTACTTGAAGTGATTTTAATAAGACTGCATCAACACTATTTGGAATAAATGCGTAGTAAGTCTTATTTGGAATATAATCATCCAAAATAATTCCTGCTGCCTTTATTTGCTGTAAATTGGCTTGAGTTGGCATGCTTTTAAATTGCAATAAAACATAATTATTGTTTGTTGCATTAAACTCATCAACGTTTTCAGCAGGCGTAAAGGTTTCTTGTAAAAACCGAATTGAATAATCCGTTTGGGCAAAAAGCGTCGAACTACTCAAACACAAAGTGAGCAATAAGGTTAGGAAGCGTCGTTGGTTCAAAAGCATAGCTCTTTTTTGTTGGAATATTGCATGTTTGGAATAATGGAAATTCTTAAAACAATCTATTATTTCAACACGCAATAACAGTGAAAGTATATTTGCGAACGAAATTACATAAAATATCATTCGCTTCAGATTAGTAAACTGTCTTAGGACAGTCAAAGTTTAAAGTCATACAGCTATTTGGCTGATTTACAAATTGATATGCTATGTTTGGATAGTTTTGGTATATATTGAAGTACGTCTTGATATTCAAAGCCTTTGACTTCTCAAAAAAAACAAAGTCATATGTTGTACGTCGAATGGATTGTGCCAAATGGTAATTTG
>CAZMEH010000468.1:0-4896 GCA_964564885.1 uncultured Saprospiraceae bacterium
TAGAAGCAAAAGACTTGATTTCAACAGCAATCTTTTTATCCTCTTTCTCCGCAGCAATAAATTTTTCAGCACCTAAATCAATTTCTATTCCTCGACTACCTTCGATTTTAACATTAAATGGGTCATGTGTAATTGTCCAACCGTCATTTTCTAGAGCAGTTCTAACGGCATCATGTATAAGGTCTCTTCTACCCATTTTAAAAATTTTCATTAAATTTAAGAAAAAAAGAGAATTTATTTTTTACTTATCACGTGTTATACTCGATATCTTGGTAGTAGGAGAGAAGGCGGGTTCTAAGTTGAAAAAAGCGCAGGATATTGGAACGGTTCAAATCTTGGAAGAAGCAGCATTTTTGGAATTGGTTAAAGATGTTGAAATCTCTTAAAACGAATGATTTTATAAAAAAATAAGGGTCGGACACTTTCAAAGTGTCCGACCCTTTTGCGTTTTACACGTTTATTATTAGTTTAATAAACCGTCAAAGTTGTATCAATCTCCCGAGCATAAGCATTGATTCCACCTTCTAAGTTGTAGCAATTTGTCATACCGTGAGTTACTTCAAGGAAATTAACGATTGCGCCACTGCGTCCACCCGTTCTACACTGAATCACTACTTTCTTTTCGTCTTCGATTTGGTTCACGCTCATCGGAATATCGCCCATAGGAATGTGCAAACCGCCAAGTGTTGAAATTTCTACCTCATGCGCTTCACGCACATCAATCAATTGAAAGTCTTCTCCGCTGTCTTGCAAAGCTTTGAATTCTTTAACTGTAATACTTTTCATCTGATTTGATTTATCGTTTTCAAGTGGTTGCAAACCACAAAATTGTTCGTAATTGATTAATTCTGTCACTGGTTTAAGGTTCGGATTTTTAATAATTTTTAAAGTCCGAGTGCTAAACCATTTGGCGTCAAAGATAAATAATCTTCCTGAAAGTGGCTCGCCAATTCCCGTTAGAATTTTGATAACTTCACTAGCTTGAATACTTCCTATAATCCCTGGTAATACGCCGAGAACGCCACCTTCCGCACAATTCGGTACTAAGTCAGGCGCAGGCGGTTCTGGAAATAAATCCCGATAAGTTGTGCCATTTTTATAATTGAAAACAGAAACCTGTCCTTCAAACCTAAAAATGGACGCATGAACATTCGGAATATTTAAAATAACAGAAACATCATTCACCAAATAGCGAGTTGGAAAATTGTCTGTACCGTCGGCAATTACATCGTATCCTTTGGTAATTTGAAGTGCGTTTTCTGTTGAAAAACGTTCATTATAAGTGATAATCTCAACGTGTGGATTTAATGATAATAAACGTTCTTTTGCTGCTAAAACCTTGGATTTTCCAACCGATTCAACGCCAAATATAACTTGACGCTGCAAATTGCTTTCATCAACAATATCAAAATCTACAATGCCAATAGTGCCAACGCCCGCAGCAGCCAAATACAACAAAAGCGGACTTCCAAGACCGCCAGAGCCAATGACTAAAACTTTAGATTCTTTCAATTTGCCTTGTCCTTCGATACCAAAATCAGGTAAAATTAAATGCCGATTATATCTTGATAATTCTTCTGCTGAAAAAATATTTGTCATTAAAATGGTAGTTAATTAGCTATTGGAATTAGGATTAGAATGATTTAGATACTAAATAAAAATAGTGAAATTAGAGTTAGTGACCAAGAAATTAAGAATAGAAGATTGAACATTATATAAACAAAAAAAAAATGTCATATTATTCAAATAATTAACAATTGTAAACTTTTTTCTAAAAAGTAATGCCTAATTTCGTTGCATACCATTAATGAAATTAAATAATTAAAATAATGAATGAACCACTATTTGGCGTAGAAAATTTGGATGTTATGCTAGTACTTGGAATTTTAGCAACTTTTGGTATCGTTGAAGCTATCTCAGGTTATCTTAGTAGAACACAAAGAAAAAGAGGTGATTGGATACAAGAAGCAGGTGGTTTTTTCGCTTTATCTATCTTAATAAAACCAGCTATTGTAGCTACTTTCGCTTTACTTGCTGGTTTGGTTATTCCGAATGCTGCTGGTGCTTGGTCTCATTGGACGATGTTGTTGGCTTTGCCTGTTTACTTATTCACAGATGATATTGTACAATATTGGTATCATCGTTCTGCGCACGAATACGAATTTCTTTGGAAATTGCACCGTCCGCATCATCAAGCGGAAGAAATGGGTTTCTTCATTTCTTATCGTAATGCAGGTTTGTATTATATCCTTATGCCAAACCTTTGGTGGGTAGGTATCTGTTTATTTTTAGGAATTGGCCCAGCCGTTGCTTTGGGTTTACTATTGAAACAATTAGTCATTATTGGTTCTCATAGTACTATTTCTTGGGACAAACCTTTGTACAAATATAAAATATTCAATCCGTTAATCTCTGTTTTAGAGCGTATTTTCATTACGCCTGCTTTTCACCATGCACATCACGGGAAATCTATGGCAGATGGTATTAGCGACCCAAATGGTAATTATGGTAATATGTTTTCGCTTTGGGATCAAATGTTTGGAACAGCGATGTACACTAGAAAATTTCCAGAAGAATACGGTTTACAAACCGATCCAAAGGAAGAATGGACAGCCGCTTATTTTTATCCTGCTATCACGGCTAAAAATCCAGCAAGTGAAATTTCAAGAGGTTTCAAAAAGAATAGCACCGCTACTTTAGAAGCAACAGAAGTTCATTTAGAAAAAGGTGAAAAATACCTTTGGTGTCAATGTGGAAAAAGTAAAGGTCAACCTTTCTGCGATGGTATGCATCACGGTTCAAAATTCAAACCGATGGTTTTTGAAGCTAAAAGAAGCGGAAAAGTTAGATTGTGTAATTGTAAAGAAACAAAAGCGGGCCCTTTTTGCGATGATACGCATATTCAGTTATTGAAAGAAATATAGGATTTAATTGATAATGAATAATTGACAATTGATAATTAAATTCAAGATATGCTAGAAGCATCAAATGTGTTAATACATGTTTGATGCTTTTTTTATTGTAACACAGAGAAAACTTGCAAAGTCTTGAATATCTACCGTACCCATATAGATGTGCAATGGTGGTTTTTAGCCCTTACAACCCTTTCAGGGTTGTAAAAAGCAAAAAAATAACAATTATCCATCTGTATGGGTACGATAGGTTTTAAGAGTTTGCAAACCCTTGAGCCGTCAACCATTTTCTTCCTACATCAAAAATCCAAAAATAATATACAACAGCGAAGCAAGCACACCAGAAACCATTGCGTAAGGCAATTGAGTTCGAACGTGATCAATATGATCACTAGCCGAAGCCATTGAAGAAAGAATCGTCGTATCCGAAATTGGAGAACAATGATCGCCAAAAACACCACCACCCATTACTGCCGCAATTGCCATATAAACATTGACATCAAGTGCTGCTGCTAAAGGAACAGCGATAGGAATCATAATACCAAAAGTGCCCCAAGACGTTCCTGTTGAAAATGCGATAAAGCAAGTCAAGATGAAAATTAAGCAAGGAATAAAGCCGCCTGGAATCCAATCGCCGACAACAGTAGCAACATATTTACCCGTTTCTAAGTCTTTACAAACGTTTCCAATTGCAAATGCAAGTAGCATTAATAACGCTAATGGCATCAAGCCCGAAATACCTTTCAAGGTCAAATCAACCATTTCATTCATTTTCATGATTCCTTGAATCCTGTAATATGCCATCGAAACTAATAAGGAAACAATAACGCCAACTAAAACCGACGTCGAACCAGAACCTTTACCAATAGCGTAAGACACTTTTGACATAAAACTCGCATCTGCCATATCTGCCATTGCATTGCCCCAACCTGTATAAATCAACATTATAGGCATCATAATCACCATTGTAGCGATTGGAATAACCATATTTCTTGCTCGGTGAGGAATACCTTCTTTGGGTTCGATACTAGTCAATTCATCTGCAACCATTGGTTTTGCGCCATCTGCGAGTAGCTTGCCTTCTTCGCTCGCTCGCTTCTCTGCTTTTGCCATTGGTCCAAAATCCTTCTTTGTGAAAATCACAACCAATACCATAATCAATGCAAGCATTGGATAGAAATTATACGCCATGGCATGTAACATCGTCGAAAATGGATTATCGAAACCTTCGATTACTAACAAGCCCATAATAAATGCGCCCCAGCCATTGAAGGGAATAAGTATAGATGCTGGCGCAGAACTTGAATCCGCTATATATGCTAGTTTCTCTCTTGGAATACCCATTTTGTCAAAAATTGGACGATATAAAGTACCAACAGTTAAAACCGAAATACTAGATTCTACAAAGATTAAAACACCTGTCAACCAAGCAAAGAATTGAACCATTACACGGCTATTTCCTTCCTTCTTGCCTTCATAACCTTCCAATTTGTTTTGAAGTTTTAAAATAAAACCTTCTACTCCACCTGAACGCTGAATGAAAACAATCAATGCGCCGACTAATGCACAAAACATAATCGTTCGGGTACTTCCTTCGTCTTGAAATACAGTTACAAAACTTTGAACGGTGTCCATGAAACCTAACCAAATGTTCCAATCATTCAAAACTAACCAACCTAGAAAAATTCCTAAAATTAGTGAGACATAGACTTGTCGTGTGGCAATCGCCAAAACAATGGCAAGTACTGGCGGTAAGAGTGATAGTATTCCGTATTCCATTTTATAATATTAGATTCACCTTGGCTAATCTTTTTTAAATCAGACGTCTTCGTGACCCAGTTTTTTTTAGCCAATGTAGATTTTTAAACGTATCTAAGTATAACATAAACAGCTTAGTAGCTGTAAATTTCGTTTCAATATAATAACATAAAGCTAGAGATTAATAAATGTATAAAGAAATATCTTTTTTGATTCTATAATATGT
>CAZMEH010000469.1:0-1959 GCA_964564885.1 uncultured Saprospiraceae bacterium
TCTTCATGCTTTTCAGCATAAGAGTTAATCCCAGAAGTATAACCTTCTAACACCTTCTTAAACCCATTTGAAACCTCCGTTTCATACTTAGCATCAACCGCATCTTTCACACCAATAGCAAACGCCAGAAAGTCAAAAATTGCACCATCCGTTCCTTTCACTTCGCCCAATCGACCTTTTACGCTCAGTAAATTTTCCTGCATCGACTTAAAATCATCTTCCGCAGTAGCCCAAGCCAAACCATACGCAACTTCCGCATCCGTTTTAGCATAAATATGCGGCACACCAAAACTATCTCGAACAATCGTAATGTCCGCTGGGTTAATTTGCGAAAACCCAAAACAACTAAAAAACACTAAAAACGCCGTACTAAATAATTTCATTTGTTCAATTTTAAAATTCAGTTCTTTGAAGTATAGCTTTTACATACAATTAAGACTGACTTCTGATTTACAAAGTTTTCAAAACTTGGGAAATCTAATTTTAATAATAACTTTCAGGGAACCAAAACAACAGCTAAATTTTACAGGATTTAAAAAAAATTAAATCTTTCTCACAAATGTTTTGGAAATTTAAAAATATATGCTACATTTGCATCCGCTATCAAAAGGGTGGTATACTAATAAGGAGAAATGGCAGAGCTGGTTTAATGCACTAGTCTTGAAAACTAGCGTGCAAGAAATTGTACCGGGGGTTCGAATCCCTCTTTCTCCGCAGACTTTATAGAGCCTTGTGAATTTATTTCGCAAGGCTTTTTTTTATTTTATCCAACCTCATTACGCTTACCAAAGTACCACATCAAAAATCCACCAGTAAAAAACATCAATAAAGAATAAACTGCAGCAGGTATCGTCAATGCTGAATTATTCAACAACGTCAAAGCAATATAAATAGCCAATGTTCCATTTTGAATACCACTCTCTATAGTAATCGAAATAGATTGCTTCAAATTCAACTTAAATATTCTAGCAGAAAAATAACCAATCGACATCGTAATCACATTCAATAATAAAACAGGTAAACCTACATCAGTGAAAGCTTGAACCAAAATACCTTTATTCTGCAAAATAATCCCAACTAGGATAACTACAAAAATAACAGTAGAAGCTGTTCGCATCGGCTTTTCCATCTTCAAAGCAAATTCAGCCTTGTAATATCTAATGACCATTCCAATCCCAACAGGAATAACGGTAATCAACATCAAATCTCTAATCGTTCTTAGTACATCCAAGTGAATAGTTTCACCATCATCCATAAATACTTCAAAAGCATGATTCAAAACAAATGGAATTGAAAGAACAGTTACAATACTTGCAATAGCTGTCAAAGTAATTGACAACGCAATATCACCTTTCGCAACATATGTAATCAAATTACTCGTCACACCTCCTGGACAAATAGCAATCAATATCAATCCAACCGCCCAGATAGGCGAAACCTGAAACACCATAGCCAAACCAAATCCAACAATAGGTAATATTATCAATTGATTAGTCAAACCAATAAAAACTGCTTTAGGATATTCCATTACTCTTTTGAAATCCGCCGTTGTTAATGACAATCCCATGCCAATCATAATGATCATCAAGGAAACAGGCAAAACAATAGTTGTCAAAATAGAATCACTCATATTGTAAACTTTATTTTTTTAATATTATTCAACAATAAACACATTTTTTTTCAAGTTTTGAAACTTATTATCACTTTGTTTAGTTCTAATAATCGCAAGTAATAAAATACTTTTTTATTTTTTATCACAAAACATTTTGACGTTTCAGAAAAGTGTTTTACATTTGCATCGCTTTACACAACAACGGTACAGTAAAGAACAAAAAAATAAGATGGTCCGGTAGTTCAGCTGGTTAGAATACATGCCTGTCACGCATGGGGTCGCGGGTTCGAATCCCGTCCGGACCGCTGAAATAAGACCTTGTAGATTAATAACTGCAAGGTTTTTTC
>CAZMEH010000470.1:0-2977 GCA_964564885.1 uncultured Saprospiraceae bacterium
TGAACTGTCAACTACTTTTTACTTGAAATGAAAGATGCCGAGAGGATTTTATTAAAATTGGTCGAGCCTTTTAAAGCTTGTAAAACCAATTCAATTCCTGTATCTTTATACGACAAATAATAATAATAGAAACATTAGCTAAAGAAAAAAAAGAGGAAATAGTGAAAATTCCATCATATCTTATTAAAGAAGAAATTGATGGATTACCATACTATTATCGTGGTTATAAAACTGTTTTGAACAATCCTGAAAAAACGTTAGAAGACATTATGGGTGCAAGTACATTACAATCTTTTCTTGTTGAAATATTAATGAGATTCTTAATATTTAATCTTAAACGTAAAGAATATAGAATTTTCACAAATGAGGTTGGTGGACATATTAAAAAAGGAACAAACCTAAGTTTGGATATTGAGTAAACAAAAAAAATTAATTATCGCTCGACCAAATTCTGAATGGCAAATCGTCAAATGGGATAAAGATATTTCAATACTAGATGAGCATAATTTGAATATTGCGGCACTAATTAAAGAAGAAGAAGAACTTTAAATTTTCAATAAAAAAGCGGATTATAAAGTGTTTTAAACTTTACAATCCGCTTTTTTTATTCAACACTATTATTGTCAATTGTCAATTATCCATTATCCATTATCCATTATCCATTAGTCAATCGATTAAATCAAACCAAACTGCTTAAAATGATGATGGGTATGTTTGCGAGTTACCAATTCCCAGTGATAACTATCTAACATTCCAAAAACAGTATTTGGCGTTTCGATAGTAGGATTCTCTTTGAAAAATGCTTTGTATTCATCATAAGAAGTCAAGAACGCTACTTTTGCAGCATCTAAACTATCATATTTCAAATCTTCTAACTCACCTTTTTTGAATGAAGGATGGTCAACAAACTTCGGCATATGGCGATAATTCCAAAGCGAATCTTGTGTTTCTTCCAAATATTTATCTGGTGTAGTAATTTCTGTTTTGACTTTACCAACAGCCATATGGAAGAAATACTCTAAATGTTCAACCATATGCTGAGGTGTTAAAATGCCCCATTTAGCGGTTGAACTTTCTGTCAGTGAATATAATTTTTCTTCTAAACTCTGGCGAGTCACTTCAATAAATGGTGATTTCTTTTGAACCAAAGTCAAAATAGTAGCCATTGCCACCAATTCACCATCCTGGTCAAAAATCTCTTCATACCACTTTACAACACCCGATGGATGTTCCTTTCCTCGGCTATCACGTTCCACTCTTTCTTTACAAGTTAAGCGAACTTGAATCGTATCATCATGGTAAACGGGACGAATAAAACGACATTCATCTAAACCATAATTTGCACCAACGGGCCCTTTCGCAGGATTGACAAACAAACCAGCCGCAGCAGCTAACAAGAAATAACCATGCGCTGCACGTTTCTTGAAAATTGTTCCGTCCAGCGATGTAATATCAGTGTGCGCATAGAAAACGTCCCAAGTCAGATTTGCAAAATTTTGAATATCGCTATCTGTGATTGTGCGCTTGTGTGTCAAAATCGACATACCAGGCTCAATCTCATCAAAATGATATTTGAACGGATGTTTCGGAGCTTCAATCACTCTTGCATTTGGCTGATAAACGCCAGTGATTTTTGAAATAGTCGTTGGAGTTCCTTGAATAGCACAACGCTGCAAATAATGATTGATGCCACGCATTCCGCCCATTTCTTCGCCACCGCCTGCACGACCAGGACCACCGTGAACCAAAGTTGGCAACGGAGCACCGTGACCTGTACTTTCTTTCGCATTCTCTCGGTTTAGAACCAAAATACGCCCGTGATGTGTTGCAGCTTCCACAACAAATTCTCTAGCAATATTATCATCATAAGTCGCAATAGAACAACACAATGAGCCTTTACCCATTTGCGCTAATTCTACCGCTTCATCTAAATCTTTGTATGGCATAATGGTACTCACTGGTCCAAATGCTTCAATTTCGTGAACGCCAAGATTAGTAAAAGGACTTTTCTCCAACATCAAAATAGGAGAGAGGAACGCCCCTTTGTCATAATCTGCGCCTATCACATCAATTCTATCTAAACTACCATAAACGATTTCAGCCGTTTGCGCAATTTCTCTTACTCTATCTCGAACTTCTTCAACTTGCGCCTTGCTCGCCAATGCACCCATTCTAACACCTTTTGCCGTTGGATTTCCAATAGCAACCTGCGACAATGATTTACCCAAAGCAATTTGAACGTCTTCGACTAAACGCTCAGGAACGATGATTCTACGAATTGCCGTACATTTTTGACCACACTTAGAAGTCATTTCCTTACGAACTTCCTTGATGAAATATTTAAATTCAGGCGTATCAGGCGTAGCATCTTCACCAAGCACCGTACAATTCAAACTATCCGCTTCCATATTGAAAGGAACTGCTTCGTGAATGATACGAGGATGTGCCTTGAGTTGACGACCAACCGTTGCAGAACCTGTGAAAGTCACCACATCCTGAGAACCAACGGTATCCAAAATAGTACGAGCAGAACCACAAACTAATTGCAATGCACCTTCTGGTAAAATACCCGATGCGATGATTTCTTGAACGACGATTTCTGTTAAAAATGAAGTTGCCGTAGCAGGTTTGACCACCGCAGGAACGCCAGCCATCCAATTGACTGCACATTTTTCGAGCATGCCCCAAATCGGAAAATTAAACGCATTGATATGAACCGCAACACCACGTTTTGGTACCATAATATGATGCGCCATAAAGTTTCCACCTTTTGATAAATCAATTGGCGAACCGTCCACATGAAAAGATTGATTTGCAAAGTTTTTACGTAAAGACGCATTTGCAAATAAGTTTCCAAAACCACCTTCGATGTCTACCCAGCTATCCGAACGAGTTGCACCAGTCATATAACTAACTTCATAAAACATCTCTTTGCGCTTCCCTAAGTACAAAGCAAGTTTTTTGAGCATGTTTCCAC
>CAZMEH010000471.1:0-3249 GCA_964564885.1 uncultured Saprospiraceae bacterium
TCATAAAAAATTACTTAAAACGATATGAAAAAAACAACCTTTTATCTCGGAATTTTTCTAATGCTTACTGTTTTTATGTCTTCCTGTGATGAGGAAACACTTCCTCCTGAAGAAGAAAATCCGATTAATATTCCTGATGGATATACGCTGACTTGGTCTGATGAATTCGATGATGCAGCTATTAATACCAACCATTGGAAGTACGAAATAGGCGACGGAACAGGTTATGAATTGCCTGTCGGCTGGGGCAACGATGAAAAACAAATTTATACTGAAAGTGCTAATAATTCTGGGATTCAAGCAGATGGTGAGCTATCTGTACTTCATATCACGGCATTGAGTGATGGTGCTGGCGGATATACTTCTGCGAAATTGACGACCGAAAATCTATTTAGTATGCACTTTGGTCGTATTGATATCAAAGCTAAAATGCCAAAAGGGCAAGGACTTTGGCCTGCCATCTGGATGCTTGGAAATAATCGAGATCTAATTGATTGGCCAGGTTGTGGTGAAATTGACATCTTTGAACTATTGGGTAATGAACCAAAGAAAATGTATTCGACGGTACATTACACACAAAGTGGTAATGAAAAGGGCGAAACGCAAGGTAGTTACGAATTGTCAAGCGAAACATTCAACGATAATTACCATGTCTTTAGTTTAGATTGGACACCGGAAGCGATGACATTTTTTGTCGATGGCATAGAAGTGCAGCAAGTCCCGATTGAGGCTGATATGAAAGAGTTTCTAAGGAGTTTTTACCTCATCTTGAATGTTGCCGTAGGTGGATATTGGCCTGGCGATCCAGACAATACTACTGAATTTCCTCAATCTATGTTGGTGGATTATATCCGTGTTTTTGAAAAGAATGATTTCAATGCGCCGACCGCTCCTCCGTTGGATGTAGATGAAGAAACTTTGGGTCAGAATATAGAGCCGAGTCTTGCACAACATGCCATCAATGACGATTTTACATATTTGGGAAATGCAACGGTTACTGCTTATGGCGGTGCTGGTGGCGCGCCGCAAGTATTTGGATCTGAAACAGCAACAAATGGAGATTCTAGCATACTGTTTGACTTTCCAGGTGGAAACTGGGGCGGAGCTTATATTTCATTGGAGACAGAAAAGGATTTGAGTGGTTTTACAATGCTCCATTTTTCTATCAATGCACCTGCTTCCCTAACCGATGCTGAAATTAAATTGGAAAGTCCTGCAACAAATTTCCCTATTTATCTGACAGATTACATTGGAACGGATGTTGGACAAGGATTTACAGAATACAGTATTCCACTTACTGACTTTATCGGACTTGATCTTACTGAAATTTCGATACCTTTTGCGATGTGGAATCCCAAAGATGCTAATCAAGATTTTGTAATAGGCACTATTTTAATTGATAATATTTACTTTTCGAATTAAGTAGTTTTTTAGATTAATTATAATCAAAAACCGTAGTACGAAAAGGAAATCGTACTACGGTTTTCATGTTTATACTACCTTGATTACGTGAATATAAACGCTGTTAATTATGGTTTTTAATCGCTTGTATTTGTTCTATTGGTTTGAGTGAGCGTTATTCTTTTTTTAAAATTCGAACCTGTTAATAAGATGTTATCGTTATGTTTTGCTAGTCGATTTAAATGTAAAAGCTTTATTTTCATTTTTCACGGAAAAAAATCAATAAAATAAGAAAACAATGAAGCATATTATTTCGATCTGCCTACTGATGGTATTTGGCTATATTTTACAAGCACAAGAAAATACGCTGACGCCAGCATTTAAAAAAGAAACAATCAGTCAATTATCTAAAATGATGAATGACTTTTATGTCTTTCCAGAAGTTGCTAAAAAGACTGGTGAGCATTTAAACAAAAAACTAAAATCAGGTGATTTTGATTCATTTACGACGCTAGAATCCTTTGCTAAAGCATTGACTACTGAAACTCAATCTATTAATAAGGATAAACATATGCGCATCAGAGCAATACGTCCAACGCAGGCAAAGGACAATTCTGTAGAGAAAATGTTTGAAGATCATATTAACCGCCTTAATTATGACCGAAAGAATCCAGGAGGATTCAACGAAGCCAAGAAACTAGAAGGGAATATTGGTTATTTTGATATTAGAAATTTTGCGCCATTAGAGGTTGGTCGGGACTATGCGGATAGTTATATGAAATTATTATCTAGCTCAGATGCGATTATTGTTGACTTACGAAAAAATGGCGGTGGCGATCCAGCAATGGTTCAGTATCTTTGTAGTTACTTTTTTGGTAAAAAAACTCACCTCAACAGTTTATATTACCGAGAAGGTGATAAAACATATGAGTTTTGGACACTTGATGAAGTGAATGGTCAAAAAATGCCAGATGTTCCTTTATTTGTATTGACTAGCGACAGAACTTTCTCCGGTGCAGAAGAATTTTCGTACAATATGCAAACGCAAAAGCGAGCAACACTAGTTGGACAAACTACTGGCGGCGGTGCAAATCCAGGGAGAACGATGAGGGTTAATGACAAGATCGAGGTTTTTATTCCTGTTGGTACAGCCATCAATCCAATCACAAAAACCAATTGGGAAGGCGTTGGTGTCATTCCAGCTATTAAAACTTCAATAGATGAAACTTTTGCCAAAGCTCACGAATTAGCAAAGGTTGCTGCTGAAAATTACAGAAATCAAGTTAAGCAAGAACAAACTGATTTATCTACAGCGTTAATCAAAACTTTAAATAATTTTGATGAAAAAACGAGAGAACAAACCATTTATGACGATATAAAAAAATGCATTGAAGCGGGTTTTCTTGAAGAATGGTCCGTTAATATAATGGGCTATGAATATCTAATGAGTTATAACAAGCCAAAAGTAGCCGAAGCCATTTTAAAAACTAATACGATGTTATTTCCCGAATCTGCGAATGTTTATGATAGCTATGGCGATGCGCTTTCTATCAATGGAAAATTGAAAAAAGCACTGGTAAGTTTTCAGCAAGCGGTAGATATTGGAAAAAAGACCAATCATCGTGATTTGAATGTTTTTATGGATAATGTAAAAAAGACGGAAGCACAGATGAAGTAATATTTTATTATTTTTAAAATGAATAACTGATGTTACGCAAAATTAGGTTTTAAAAATGTACCGTAGTCACTTATGAATTAAGGCACTAACAAAATAATTCGGCTCTTAGAAGAATTTAGTGGAAACATGATTTTCATAAGAAAATCTTAACGAAAAACACTTTCCGTTTG
>CAZMEH010000472.1:0-4897 GCA_964564885.1 uncultured Saprospiraceae bacterium
AATTTTGAATTTTCTATTCATGCAGTTGATCAAGTCAAAGAATATTTTTTTGAGAATCAAGAGTTGGTTCAATTGAATATTAGTGATTTGCTGAAAGGCATTTATTTTGTAAAACTCCATGATGAAGAAAAACAAGTTGCTTCTACGAGGAAAGTAATCAAGGAATAGTTTCTATACAAGAAACATCAGACGACTCAAAGTCGTCTGATGTTTACATTTGTACTCAAACCGTCAAATAATCCTTAATCTTATCAAAGAAAGGTTGCTTAAAAGCCCTAATTTGCATAATGCCTTTGATACTTTTATAATTGCCGTGTTGCTTTCTGTATTGAATAATTAGATTGGCTTCTTTCCATTTGATATACGGATGTGCTTTCAACTCATCAGCCGTTGCAGTATTGATATTTATCTTTTTGATTTTGGTATTAGTTAGTTTTAATTTTGGTTTGATGCTGGCAAATGTTTCTTCTAAACCATAGATTGTACCGACTTGATCAATGGAAGTGAAACCGCCTAGGTTATTACGATATTTGACAATTCTAGCAGAAAGACTTTCGCCGATGCCACGCAACTCCTTGAAATCAGCAGCGGTTGCCGTATTAATGTCTATGAGTTTGACCACAATTTTGATATGCGGAGAAAGGCGATTGAAGTCTTCTTCTGAGATGCCCCAAACTTTTTTGAACGCTACTTTATTTTCAAATTTTGCGCCTCTGTTTCGGAACTTGACAATGTTATTAGCGATGCGTTCTGACAAGCCTAGTTTGATAAAGTCTTCTTTAGTTGCCGTATTTGGGTCAAAGGAGAAAAGTTGACTTTCAGCAATCGGTTTTGATTTTGAAGCTTTATCATACGGTTTATTGCTATCGTATTTTTTTGGAATATTAATGGATATATAAGGTGATAAGCGTTCATAATTTGCTTCTTTTAAGCCCCAAATTCTCTTGAAATCCTCTTTCTTATAAAATTTTGCGCCTTTATTTCGATATTTAACAATGTTATTAGCCGTTCGCTTTGATAAACCTAGCTTGACAAAATCATCTTTAGTTGCCGTATTTGGATCAAATTCAAAAAGCTGATTTTCCGCAACAGGTTTAGATCTTGAATCATTGCCATAATTATCATATTCTTTTTGATTGGAAATGGTAATATAAGGCAACAATCGCTGATAATCGGCTTCTTCTAAACTCCAGATTTTTTTAAAATCTTCCTTCTTGTAGAATTGACCACCTTTATTTCTATAATTGACAATGTTGGAAGCTGTTTTTTTAGAAAGTCCAAGTATCAAAAAATCATCTTTTGAAGCAGTATTTGGATTGAAGCTAAACAAAGCAGTTTCAATCGGTTCCGTTTTTAAACTGTCCCATTTTGACATAAATGGTGTGATGGTTTCATAGTCGATATTATTATCATTAGGATAAAGTGCGGCGTAAACCTTTGGAAGAAAAGACATGATTAGAATCAATGCAAGTAAAATTACAATGCCATTTCTCTCATTTCTGGTAAATGAAAAATAATCGTTTAACATGATTTGAAGTTTATAATCAAAAAATAAAGTGTGTTTAAAGAACTTGTTTTAGGAGTGAGTTTTCAAACAGGTTCATAGTGTTAAATTTATAACAAAAGAATTAGTTAAAAAAGAAAATAACGATTATTTTCTAATAATTTAACATTTACAAAGTGGAAAGGAAAATAGGAGAGAAGCAAAACGAGTGGACTTAAAATAAAAAAGTTGAAGCATCTGACAGTTAAGCCATCAGATGAACAACAATCAACCATTTTTACACATAATTAAAACAAACCCTAATTCTTTAGTATTTGGGATATGCCTTGTAATCTTATCGAAAACGAATATCTAAACTATAATTATTTAATATATTGTATCTGTTTCATTATCAGCGGATAAACTAGTAACTATTTTAAATTTGTACATTTATTAGAAATAAAATACTGTTTTATTAGCAAATCCTAGTTCAAAAGTACAATTTTTTATCAAAACTAGTGATACTGAGTAACTTTTTTTTCAATAATAGTTTACTCTTGTATATTTTAGAGGAGAAAACAGAGATGAAAAACCAAATTTATAGGTCATTAATCAAAAAATATCTCTTCTTTTCTCTGTTCTAAAAAAATATACCCTATTATGAATCGTTTCATTATTTCGCCTGTTTTTCTAAATATTCAAATAAAATCTTATTAATAATTTGGCTAACTTCCTGACTTCGAGTTAGAGCCATCATGTGAGAACCGCCTTCGACGAGATAATCATAATCTATATTTTTAATAGGAATCGTTTTGTCATTATTACCATGAATATGGATGATATCGGAACGGTGAGCGGTTCTTTCCCAATTGATAATCATATGAATAGTACGTTTTAAAAACTTGGGATCCTTTCTATCCAACATGTTCTTGAAAGTTGCTTTCTGTTGATTTCTATCTGGTTCGACGAGCGGCTGCATGATCTTTGCACCAGCTTTTATACTTCGTGACGGTAAGGCTTTGTAGATTGGAATTTTTTGTTGAAACGTATAGCGTCTAGGCAGTTCGGTGTACTTTTTAGCACTAGAAATAATAATTACTTTTTCGGGATTCATAAAATCAGCCATTTCAGTAGAAAGCATTCCGCCAAGTGAAACACCAATTAATATAAAAGGATAAGTCGTGTCGATTTGTGCGGAGAGTTGATGGGCAAATTCCTTCATAGAGCTATTTTTTGAAGGAGTAGAATATTTAATATGCTTAATTTTAAATGATTTATCAATTTTCAAACTATCAAACAAACGAAAATCAGCACCTTGACCAGGTATTAAATAAATGACAGGAAAACTATCTAAACAGCTTGCAGCCAGTAAATTACTACTGAATAAAGCAAACTTCAAACACATAATAAATGGAATTGTAAAATTAATATGCAAAGAGGTCTTACTTTTCATGTAATTTTATTTTTCATATTAAAAAATTAAATATGGTCTGAAAATTGCGCTATTACGAGTCTATAACAGTTTACATTTAACATCCTTTTTTATTATGTGTAAACTGTCATATATTTGAAAAAAAGTAAAGTAAATTATAATATAAGCAAACTACAAAACAAGTAGAGTAAGGTACTTATTTTGCCAATCATAAATTGTCAATCTAAAATCACCAATCTATTTAACACTAAGATAAACACAACACCTATAGTTTGATAAAACTACTAGCGCATGAAATTTGTAAGTAAAATAATTATTCTATTGGCACTGCTATTGTCTGTAGAAACCTCTCTAGCTAATGAACTGAATAAATTAAAACTAATTAGTATCCAAGCAACTAGGTACGAGATTAGTTTTCAGAACATTAGTAAACACACACTGCGAGTAATCGTAAGAGACAGAACTACCTATAAGTCACAGTATTTTATTGTGAATCCAGGGCAGACCAACGAATTCAAAGGTAATTTCGATAAACAAAAATTACTTGATTTGGAAGTGATGTGTGTTTATGATATTCAAACCTTTCGAGAAGATATTAGTCGTTTCCAAGAAAAAATCTTAGTCAAAAATAATACTTCACCAACCAAGACGCTAGAAATCAAACGTTCGGAATGGTTTAATTTCGTAGATGATTTTGTAAATAGTAAAAACGTTGATGATTATTTACAAGACTATGACTATGAGCAATTGACGATTGATGAAAAAACAATAAGAGAACTAGCAAGTGAGATAGCAAGTAAAATATCGAAAGATAGAACGCTTTTGAGTACTCAGGGTTCTTCTAATTTTTTTGCAAGTACTAGTCCTTCTACTTCAAAAAATGCTGTAGCAGTTGTAATGGAATTAGCTAAGAATGCTTCAGATTATAATTTTGTAAGCCAAGTTTCATATTTAAAAAATTCTTTAGAATGGCTATCAAACAAACGATTTATACAATCTAATAGAGATTTGGTCTATAATACCGCTGACGGCTTAGATTTGAGAACATCTACACCAAGATTTGTGGTTTCTTTTTCTCCAATTGTATTTACAGGACGCCTTAACGATAGCTGGTTGCCGCCAAACGAATTTGGTTTTGACGCTGATAAAGTAATCGGAAATGGTTGGTTTAACAATACATTATCCTTACAAGTGAGTGGAATGTTGACGCCTGAATTTAATTTAATAAACAATATTGCGTACTCTAGAGTATATGGTTCTTTTACCTATGAAAAAATTTCTTATCAACTGAATCAAAGTGCTGTTTATCAATTAAGTAGCGATTTCTTATCGACTATTAACCCTGATCCTGCACCTTTCTATACCATTGTAGATATTAGGAATATTAACCTTGAAATTAGAAATACTGCATTGAGTGCCGTATTTAAAACAATTATTAAGGATTTAGTTTTTGTGGATATTGAAGGCGGAATCATGCGAAGAAGTGGTCATTTTGACTTCGGTTTAGGCAATGAGCATTTTGCTGATGATCCAGAGGTAATACAATTAGATTACGAATCAAGTACTAAGGTTTTAGACAAGTCTACTGTGGCTTTTGGAAAAATAAGGGCTGGAATTGGTTATAATACCCAAAAAGGTAAAGGTGTTTACGTTTCAGCAGGTCTTCGAGCTTTTCAAAGCACCATTAAACCTAATGAGAATTATAAAATGTATCAACGAACGATTGATGAAACATTTCCTGTGCCAACGGAGGCGAACAAACCTTGGTTAGTGAGTTTGGATTTTGGTATTGATGTTATGTTTTAATTTAAATAAGGTGTTAGGTCGTAAGTAGTAGGTATTAAGTAGTAAGTTTTTTTTAAAAAAGTGAACTTTTGTGCAACAAAATTGAGCAAGGGCATTATACTACTTACTACTTACTACTTACTACTTACTACTTACTACTTACTACTTACTACTTACTACTTACTACTTACTACTTC
>CAZMEH010000473.1:0-1758 GCA_964564885.1 uncultured Saprospiraceae bacterium
CGAATCTCATAAGAGAATAGTTAATAAAAACGCCATACAACACCAAAGTAATTTCAAAAGCTTTATTCCTCTTTTTCTCTTTTTTTCAAACTTTATCTTAACTTCCCATTATCATAAGCCATAGACAAGTTCCGCTCTGCGTCACCTTGTCTAAAGCTTCTGACAATTACTTTAATCGTTATGAGTAATAAACACTCGGCTCAATTAATGAACTTGTTTAAAAACTCATGCTAAAACAAGTTCATTAAATTCTTTCGTTCAAAATCTAATTATGACTAAATATTTATTCCTTGTTTTATTTTTTATTTTTTCTAGTGTCATTACTCATGCACAGAAACTGACCAATGAATCAGAAGTTGACCATTTTATTAAGAACCAATTAAATCAAAAAAACATTGCTGGAGCTGTCGTTTTGGTTTCTCACAATGGTGAAACAATTATGCATAGTGCTTATGGTCATCAAGATCTTGATGATAATATAGTTATGAACACATCTTCTATTTTCAGAATCTACTCCATGACGAAACCTGTCACATCACTTGCAGCAATGATGTTAGTTGAAAGAGACTCTATAGCATTGGATGACCCTATTGAAATGTACCTCCCAGAACTCAAAAACTTAATGGTTCTAAAGGGTAAAGGGCTAGTAAAAAGTAAAAGTAAAATAACTGTTAGAGACCTTTTAAGGCATACATCAGGATTTGCCTACGGCATTGGGTTAGGAAACTCCAAGGTAGATAAGTTATATAATAAAAACCATCCATTATTCGTAAGAAACAATAAACAAATGGTGCAGCGATTGTCTGAATTACCTCTACAAAGCAATCCCGGAGAAAAGTACAACTATAGTATTTCTGTGGATGTTTTAGGCTGTATAATTGAAAGGGTAAGTGGTATGAGATTATCCGAATTCTTCAACGAAAATATTTTTGAACCACTTGAAATGAATGATACTTATTTTAAATTACCAGAATCAAAGGTTAAAAGGTTCTGTTCTTATTATAAAAAGGGCTTGAAACTAAAAGAATCTTACAAATCTACTCGCTACACAAAGGATGGAAGACAGTCTGGTGGCGGTGGTCTCGTTTCAACGAGTTCTGACTATTTGAAATTTTGTACCCTTCTCTTAAATAATGGAATTTATAATAATGACACATTAATCAGCTCCTCCATAATCGCTGAAATGACAACTAATCAGCTACCTGAGGGTGAGGGCGTTTATAAGGTAAATAATGATGTAGGGATTGGATTTGGATTAGGGTTTATGGTTTACATGAAAGAATGGGGCAAACAAGGTCATCTAGGAGATTATGGATGGAGTGGCGCAGGTAGCACGCATTTTTATATATCTCCAAAAGAAGATTTAATTGTGATAATAATGTCTCAAAAAGCACCATACTCCAACGAATTAGTAAGTGGATTAAAACCTATTATATTTGAAGGTCTATGAAGTACTCCTAACAAAACCTAAACTATATTAAAACGTAGTTTAGCCTACCATTAAAAGTTACTCGCATCAAAACTCATATTCTCTCAATCGGAGATATTGGAGTTTTGTAACCCAATTACAGTGAACCTTTCAAAGTTTAAGCTGTAATATTACGTAAGGAATGACGACCAAATAAAATAGATAATCTAAAACTGCAAATATTTGACATAGTTGAAGGAAATAAAAACATTCAAGTAATAGAAAAATCTGAATACTTACTTGAATTAACCACAAGTATTAATGGACAAAAAGTGTATTTCATACTAACT
>CAZMEH010000474.1:0-2004 GCA_964564885.1 uncultured Saprospiraceae bacterium
TAATCCTGAGATCAATAATGATGTTCTCCATTTTTTATCTACACTAGATCGCTCTAGGAAGAAGAAAACGGCTGCTGCAAACATCGCCATATAGCCGATGAAGAATGTGAAACCTACATAATCTCCCGATTGTAAGTTTGCTAAAAAAATATTTGATAATTCCATAATAATTGGTTACTGATTTAAAAAATAAAAAAAAATTATTTGTCATTAAATGTTTGAAAACTGAAGGCGCATTTAATGACTTTATCTTTATCCCATTCACACTTCTTAACTAGATGAATGGATATTTTGTAATTCTACATTTACACTAGTGGCTAAATTATTTTCACTAGTCGTGACCGTATGATATAGTTGTTCTATAACTAGCATATGCGGCAATGTCACTATGGCTATTAAAATAAAAAATAATCCAGCCGCTGAAAAATCTATCCAGCCCATCATATTGATATAGCCAACTAAGCCCATTCCTAAGAAAGATAGTAAAATCATTGGAAGTGCTTCTATGTAATAATGCTTTATGGTATATGGTAAATTACGCTGTGTTCTGATGAAACGAATTTGGTCGAGCACGGAACCGTATGAGTGCCAAAATGCAAAATAGACCGTAAATCCAACCAAAAGAGGCGTATTGTAAAATAAAAATAGAAGAACAGAAAGAGTCATAAGTTCCCTCAAAGCGTCTTTAAGCGTAATTATTTTGCTAAGACATAGCAAACTAATCAGTCCTAAATTAATAACAAATAAACCTCTAGGTAAAGCAGCAGTTGTTATAGAATCTAGTTCTAGTGTGCTTGTAGAGGTCATATTGTTAATAATCTTACTCGCTTCTTGTATATGTATGCTAACAGGAACTAGTATCACAAAACTGCCCCAAACTAAATAACTAGACCATTTTACTAATTTGAATTTGGTCTTTATATAATTGAAATTAGATTGTCCAAAGTGATAAACTGATAAAATAAGAAATATTAAAAAAGCAACCACTGGTAAGTAAATCCAAACCAATGTATAGCCCAGCAATAGTAAAGCGTAATAGCTAAAAAAAGTAATATTTTGCTTGCTTGACGAAAAGTACTCTTTGGCTAAATCCTTGAATATCATGTAATCCGTAGCACCATGCGGGATACCTACTATCGCAACCAACACTCCTGCTATTAGAAGCTGGAAAGTAGTAACTACCTCCGGGCTCACTATGCTGACAAGTGTTATGCTAATAGTTAGCAACATTATGATGATATATGTACGAGTATTCATATTTTTCAATAAATATTGAACTTACATACCTTTCAGTACTTATTATAAGTTCAATAAATCATAACAATAGAATTGAAACGAATAAAATTTAGTTTTGTTTAGATATTAGGGTAAAATATTTTTAATTTTTATTTAACTCAATATATAGCTACTGTTTTTCATACCTTGACAGGTCTGAATGAATGTTATTTAATCGCTCCGAAGGTAAACAAAAAAATAGATTTAAGTGCAAAAAGTTAAAGTGTTTTACATAAAAAGTAGTATAAAGTTTAGAGCAATAATATTCTCGATTAATAATGTTTTAAACAATCAATCTTACCGTTTTTTAGATAAGTCTGTTGCCCAGCTTCTATTAAAAATCATAGAAAAAGAAGTTGTGAAAAATGGAATTGCTTTTTACGAAGAAGTTGCAGAAACGAAATATTAATGAAAATACTGACATACGTTGAGAGATTGATTTCTCAGTTTCAGATTGAATAATTATTGACATTAGAACAGGTTTCTATTTATTGTAGATGTCCGTATCGCTTATATCATTTAAATTCCCTTCAATTATTTTCCCTGATGGTTGAGAGAGTCCACTGTATGAGATTGCTAGAGATATTAATATTAAAATTATATTTTTCATAATCATTGTGCCTTAGAGTGGTTAGTGAAAAGTCTTTAATAAATTGAGCCATTATGGAATAATGATATAAGGGAACTGAGGCAAGGTAGGATGCCTAAATTTTTTCTTTTCGTTAATGT
>CAZMEH010000475.1:0-7438 GCA_964564885.1 uncultured Saprospiraceae bacterium
AAATGTATAGTGAGCATGGTCATCAAAATTTTTTACATAAATATAAACTCGTACAAGCAGAAAACTATCGCATTCAAGGTCGATTAGCTGAAGCAAAGGAAGCTTATCGAGCAGCGATATTATTAGCCGAAAAAGAGGAATTTATTAATGAAGCTGCTCTAGCGGCTGAATTAGCGGGCGACTTTTATTATAAAATCAACGAAATACCTAAAGCAAAAGCACATATCAACAAAGCCATTCGTGCTTATACTGATTGGCAAGTATTCACCAAAGTTGAGCACGTCAAAAAAACATACAAAGAACTCTTGTCTCTTTAATAGATTTTTCCCAAAATCTATTTGAATCAAAAATTATGAAAAAACTAACCAACATACCAACACTTGAAGATATTGAAATGGCGCACGCTGCCATCAAACCATTTATACATGAAACGCCTGTTTTGTCTTCACAAGGCTTGAATGAAATCGCAGGTTGCGAAATATATTTTAAATGCGAAAACTTTCAAAAAGTTGGCGCATTCAAAATGAGAGGTGCTTCTTGTGCGGTTCTTTCACTCACCGAGGCGGAAAAGCAAAAAGGAATTGCAACACATTCTTCTGGTAATCACGCACAAGCGGTTGCGCTTTCTGCTAAGTTACAAAACATTCCTGCGCACATCGTTATGCCAGAAAATGCGCCAATTATCAAGCGAAATGCGGTGGTCGGTTACGGTGCGAATGTTTACACAAGCGGAAATACCATTCAAGAGCGTGAAGCGATGCTTGATGGAATAGTTGAAAAAACAGGTGCAAATTTTATTCATCCGTACGATAATTACAATGTGATTGCTGGACAAGCAACGGCATCAAAGGAATTACATGAATTTGTTGATGATTTGGATGTCATTATTGCGCCTATAGGTGGTGGCGGTTTGATGTCTGGAACAGCACTTTATACGCATTACACCAAACCAAATGTTACTATTCTAGGCTCTGAACCAAAATTGGTAGACGATGCTTTTCGTGCTTTTTACAGCGGAAAAATTGAACAAAATACTCGATTAGATACTATTGCTGATGGATTGCGCACAACGCTCGGCGAGAAAACGTTGACTATTATTCGTAAACATGTAGAAGAAATCATTACGGTTTCGGAAGAGGAGATTGTACATGCGATGCGATTGATTTGGGAAAGAATGAAAATCATTATCGAACCTTCTTGCGCTGTTCCTTTTGCTGCGGTGTTACAACAAAAAGAACGTTTTGCAGACCAGAAAATAGGTATTATTATCACTGGCGGAAATGTAGATTTAGAGAAATTACCATTTTAAAACAAGTTCGATATTAGAAATATATTCATGCGGCTTAATCGAATGAATATATTTTTAATTTTTAATTCTACATCAGTTAATTATAATGTTTTATCAATCGCATCTAATTCATTTTCATCAACATTTTCAAACCATTTTTCTAGTTGCGCCCTAGCATTCGTGCGAACTTCTTTATTAATATAAACGGCAATCGTAGCCAAACCAAAGCTCAATACACCCAAATCATCGGTAAAACCTATAAACGGTGTCAAATCTGGAATCATATCAATCGGTGAAATAAAATAAGCCAAAACACCTGTAATCACACGTTTTGCCCAAGCTGGCGTATCTTTTCTTCTATAAGCGTAGTAGAGTAGGAGCGCACTGTAAACGGTTTTTAGTCCAATTTTTTGTGCAAATTTGGTGATTTTTTTCCAAAGAGAAGTCGCTTCAATAGGATTGTCCGCTTGCTCTTCTATGAGTTCTCTATATTTTTCTTCTTTTGTCATTTGTCTAAGTTTTAAAATGCTCTAATATCTATTTCTATTCTTTCTGACTGTATAAACGCCAATTTGCCACATTAGGGTTTACAAAATAAGACAAACGACCGAGTTCTATGGAAGTATGAAACTATTTTAACTTCTTACCTCACTCCAATCACAAGTCCAAAATTACTATTTAATGCTTCGTAATCTTTTGATGGCAAATAATTTTTTGATACAAACCCATCTAAATATAACGTATTTTCACAATCTTGTTCTTTAAAAAAAGTAGCAAAGTCATAGAAATTGATCTTTCGTTTGGACATTGTAAAAATCAAACTTCCATTTTGCAAAATACCAACGCCATTTCTAAAATGAACACTTGTCGAACCTTTATTGAGTTTTGGATGATATTTACCATCAATCAAAAGCAATGGTCCAGATTGAGTAGCGTATTTGATATTTTTATTCTTTTTAAAATCGGTTGTTTTGCAAATAATAGGTTCGTTATCGTTGGTTAGATAAAAAATACCGTTTGGCTGCAAATAAAAATTTCCATAAGCGTCTTTAGTTCGATTGACTTTTTTTAAGGTTTTACCATTTTCAATATACAATCCTAGCGGCGCACGTTCTTTGGTAAACTTTCATCATTGTCGTTTAGTTTTCTCGCAAAGGTCGGAAAGGTTTCGCTAAGAACGCTAAGTACTTTGCGGGACTTAGCGAAACCTTTGCGCTCTTTGCGGGAAATTTCATAGCATTATTACAACACAACATCTTCAATACATTTCAACAACATTGGCTGAATCGCAGGATTTCCAACAACGACCTCTTCACCAAAGATATAATCATCACCGTTTTTAAAATCAGAAACTAATCCGCCCGCTTGTTGTACTAATAAAACACCAGCCGCAACGTCCCAAGACTGCAATCCATATTCAAAATAACCATCAAAACGACCTGCCGCCACATAAGCCAAATCCAAAGCCGCTGAACCAAAACGACGAATTCCTCTAGCGTGTTGACGCAAATATTTTATCATTTCAATATGCGCATCAATCCTCTTCATGTGCGTATAAGGGAAACCTGTAGCAATCATCGCATTGATCAACTCCTTGTTTGGACTCACTCGAATAGGTTTGTCATTTAGAAATGCTGGTCCGCCTTTCCAAGTGTAAAAACATTCGTCTCTGGTCACTTCATAGATAATGCCAACCACTATTTCATCCTTATGTGCCAATGCCACACTGACCGCAAAAAATGGTAACGAATGCAAAAAATTGGTTGTTCCATCTAACGGATCAATTATCCAATAGTATTCGCTTTTCTTATTCTCGACCGTGTCTTCTTCTGTGATAAAAGTAGCTGCAGGAACAACCTTAGCCAAACCTTTTACTAGAATTTCTTCGGCAGTTTTATCAACATAACTGACCAAACTATTTATACTTTTATCTTTAATTTGAGCAGCTTCGACTTTTCCCATTTGGGATTTAATGAAATTCGCAGCTTCTTTAACGACTGCTATACTTGATTGACAAACGTTTTCGTAATTCATATTTTTTTTTAGAAGAGAGATGTTAGAACAGAGAGGAGAGAATTTTATTTGCCAATTTTTTCTGTTCTCTCATCTCTGTTCTCTTCTCTTTTAAACAGAATCCAAACATAAAGCGGAATTCCTGCCATTAACATTAAAAATCCATAAAAAACAATCTCTTGACCAGAACCAACAATCGCCCACATAGAAAATAGAAAAGCAATACTGCCCCAAATCCAAGACCATTTTTTGCCAGAACGCAAAGTGAATAAAACATGCGCTGCCGCAGCAAATAAATAAGGTACTAAACAAGTCAGTGTTGCTAGCAATATCATAAACTCAAATGCTTTGATTAAGTTTTTACTATAATTCATAAACATAAGAATCGAAATCAAAATACTAGAAAAAACTAAACCGCTAACTGGAACATTTTTATTATTCAACTTTCCAAAAAAAGCTGGAAACAGTTTATCTTTTGCCGCAGCCAATGGAATTTGTCCTTGCATCATAATCCAGCCGTTGAGTGCGCCAAAGGTAGAAATGATAATACCTAAAGCGACCCATTTTCTAGCTGATTCGCCCCAAATGACAACGGCAGCATCCGCAAAAGGCGCTTCCGATGTCGCTAATGTTTCTGGCGGAATCATGCCCATTACAGCCACCGAGCCCAAAATATAAACAAAAATAGCCACCCAAATTCCTATCATTGTAGCTTTAGGAATGGTAACTTTTGGGTTTTCGATATTGTCCGCAGGAATGGTTGCAGATTCGATTCCTAGAAAGGCAAATAAAGTTAAAGTCGTCGTCAGCGTGATAGCACTGAAATTGCTTTCTTGACTGAGGTTTAAAGGTTGAAAATGTTCGATTTCAATAAAAAACAAACCAACAATTGCAATTAAAATCAGCGGCACTAATTTTAAAATAGTCGTTATCAACTGCACCCATGCTGCGCCTTTTACGCCATTGCTATTGATATAAGTCAGCAACCAAATCGTGCCTAATCCGATGGTAATAGCAACCACAGGATTTGTATTTATAACTGGAATAAAAACAGACAGATAACTCAACATGGTTATCGTAATTGCTGCGTTTGTCGCAATTATCGCTATCCAATAGCCCCAAGCGACTAAAAATGCAGGAAAATCACCGAATCCTTTTTTTGCAAAAGTATAAGGTCCGCCCGTTTCTGGAAACCTTTTTCCGAGTTCAGAAAACACTTTTGCAAGCACCAAACCAGCCAAAGCGGAAACGATCCAACCGATAATACTAATGCCGCCATAGACCGCAAGCGACGCAGGTAATAGAAAAATACCTGAACCTATCATATTTCCTAAAACTAAAGAAGTACTAGGTAATAGACCGATTTTTTTTTGAGTTGTAATGTTTGACATGAGGTTTTTTATATTTATGAATGTAGATTTACAATTGTAGATTTATAAATATTTTGTGTTTCCATCATTACAAAATCTATTATTCAGTTGCTTTAACTTTGTGTAAGATATGGTTTTAATTAAATTTATTAATTCCAATTTTTGAAAATATTTTGGCAATTATTTGAAAAGTAAATATCATAAAAATGAACAAAAAACATCAAATCGTAGTCATCGGAGCAGGAATGGCAGGATTGACCGCAGCAAAATTATTACACAAAAGTGGTTTTGATGTTTTGGTGCTTGAAGCAAAACCATATATTGGTGGTCGAACTTATACTAAAAAAATCAACGGTAAAAATATTGACACTGGCGCAACTTGGATTCATATGTTTAAAGGAAATCCGATGACTAAAATCGCTAAAGCATATGGTTTTAAAATGGTAAAAGACGATTATGAGCCTTTTGCAGCTTGGGATGAACAAACAGGAAAATTTGTTGAAAATCTGGCGCATTATTATGAATTAGCAGAAAAAACTTGGGACGGAGCGATTAAATTTTTCAAGAAGAAAAGAGGAAATAAAACAGTCGCTGATTTCCTTGAAGGCTATTTCTTGAAACAAAACTGGTCAGAGAAAGAGCAGTATTATGTGCCATTCATTTTTAGAATAATGATAGAAACGGATTATGCGGGCGAATTAGAGGAAGTTTCTTTGGTCGATGAATATTTTTTAGATACGTTTAAAGACAAAGGAGGTGAAGATGCAATTTTGATTGGTGGATATAAAATGATCTTGGATAAAATCAAAAAAGGGTTGAGTATCCAATTAGAAACTGTGGTTGAAACGATTGATTATCGAAAGAATATTATTAAAATAAAGACGAATAAAGGAAATTTTAAATGTGATAAAGTAATATTTACGGCTTCATTAGGTGTTTTGAAAAGTGAGGTCATTAGATTTAGACCTAAGTTACCTAAAGCTAAAAGAAAAGCTATTCAATCGCTCGGCTTTGGTTCTTTAGAAAAAATTATATTGACTTTTGAAGAACGTTTTTGGAATGACAGTAAATTTATTTTTAACTTAAATGAAAATAAAAATGGTCTTGTATTTCCATCAATTTCGGATTTTACGAATGAAGTAGGTTGCCCAACTCTTGGTATTTATTACAGTGCAAAATATGCAAAATGGTTGATGCAACATTCAGATGAAGAGATTTTGAAAAAGATATTGAATACGCTTGAAAAGATGTTTAATCAAAAAAATCTAGAACCTACCGATTATCATATTTCACGCTGGACAACCGATCCGCATTTCAACGGAGGATATTCATTTAGCAATTCGGATGATACATTAAAAGATATTCGAGTATTAGGAAAGCCTGTTGATGGTAGATTATTTTTTGCAGGAGAAGCAACTTCCGTTGAAGGTCAAGGCTACACTCATGGTGCGTTGATGTCTGGAATTCGAGAAGCTATAAGATTGGGTGCATCGCTGAAAGGCATAAAAGGTTTAGGAAAGAACAATTGAATAGCCGAACAATTGAATGATGAAATTTATTTTCACGTTCCTTGACGTTACTCCTACATTCGATTATTCAATTATTTGGCCGTTCAATTATTTACCTTTTTTTCTTAGAATCCAAATCCTATAGACAAAGAAAAAGTTAAATTTCTATCAATATCACTTCTTGTAACTGGTTGGAAGTCAGCATCGTACTGGCTAAATGAAACATCATAGAAATCATTTGTAATATCAGTCAAGCCGTAGTTTGTACGCAAATCAAAACGCAATCCATTACTAAATCTCCAACCTGCTGTGGCTTGAAGACCAAAGTCTGTTCTATTGAAATAGTTACCCTTTTTTTCGGCATAGTCATAGTATGCACCTCTATCGTTTGCGATAGAAATCTCTTCTGAACCAACTAAAATGACTTTTGAGCCGCCATTTGCAACGTAACCGCCTGCTTCATCTTTAATATAGTTATAACTGTGTCTATTCACAATTAACTCATCTTCTTGAGCTGGATCTTTTACTTCAGAACCGTTAGATGTAATACCGATATAAGTCGTTTCGCCAATCGCACTTGAACTTACTAAGAAATCGGCATAAGCACCTACCGCTATATGAAGATTTCCAACCACTTTGAAAGTTGCACTAAGCGGAACACTGATATACCCATTATTAATATTCAAAATCGTTTTACGCTGACCAGTTGTATTAAAAATGGCGTTATTGCTAGCAGTATAAATCTGAAAGCCATCACCTTCAAAAGTGTAACTTGTTCCTCTTTGCATGAATAAAACCTCGGCTTGAACACCAAAATATTTATTGAATTTTAGTTGAACTAAACCTCCAACATGAAAACCAGTCAGGAAATCGAAAGATTCTAAATCTACTCCATCTGCATCTGTCTCCGACGGAGCGATGAATGTTGAAGAGTTTAAACCAACTTTGAAACCACCGCCGAAGTCTTGTGCTTGTAACGAAAATTGAGAAAGACTTAATAGAATGGCAATAAATGCTATCTTTTTGATCATTGTTTTAATATTTTTCAATTATAATATGTAGCTCTTTGTACCGATAGGTATCGGTATTTAGTGATTGATTACTGATTATTGGTCTGTTCTAATGCGATTTCACTTAAAGAAGAGAAATTTTATTATTATTTCACATTAAATTTTCCAAGAACCACAATATTTAATTCAAATTTAGAGGTTTGGATTTTGAATTGAAGTGTTTTGTTGATTTAGTTTTTAAAGTTTTTT
>CAZMEH010000476.1:0-2965 GCA_964564885.1 uncultured Saprospiraceae bacterium
AGCAATTTTTAAATATAGACGAATATCAATGCAACACCTTGTCGACTAAAGTCGACGGTACATTTCTGCCGTTTTGTCATTTTGGCACAAAGGTTTGTCAGACTATTTTCCAAATATTTCATAAAAATTGCCCATTTGTCAGACTAAAAACAAGAAAACAGTCTTGGCACATTCTCTGATAAATAGAATATGTAAAGTTGTTGTTCAAACGAATTAGAATAGCAATTTTTAACATGAATAATATTTTTTTTAATATAAAAAGGTATAAAAACCAAAATAAGCATGGGTAAGATTATCGGAATAGATTTAGGAACAACGAACTCTTGTGTAGCTGTTCTAGAAGGAAACGAACCTGTAGTTATTCCAAACGAAGAAGGAAGACGCACAACACCATCAATTGTCGCTTTTTTAGATAACGGCGAACGTAAAATTGGTGACCCTGCAAAGCGTCAAGCTATTACTAATCCTCAAGGAACGGTAAGTTCTATCAAGCGTTACATGGGACAACGCTTTAATGAAGTTGGCGAAGAAATCGCACACTCTTCATACAAAGTAATAAAAGGAGACAACAACACTATCAGAGTTGATATTGATGGTCGTTTGTATTCTCCACAAGAAATTTCTGCGATGGTTCTTCAAAAAATGAAGAAAACAGCGGAAGATTTCTTAGGTCACGAAGTAACAGAAGCAGTAGTAACTGTTCCAGCATATTTTAATGACTCGCAACGTCAGGCAACGAAAGAAGCTGGTGAGATTGCAGGTTTGACAATCAAGCGTATTATCAATGAACCTACAGCAGCAGCTTTGGCTTATGGTTTGGATAAACGTGATCAAGACATGAAAATCGCTGTGTATGACCTTGGTGGTGGTACTTTTGATATTTCTATCTTGGAAATGGGTGATGGTATTTTTGAAGTAAAATCTACAAATGGTGATACGCACCTAGGTGGAGATGACTTTGACCGTGTAATCATCGCTTGGTTGGCTGAAGAATTCAAAAAGTCTGAAAACATGGACTTGCGTAAAGACCCTATGGCTTTACAGCGTTTGAAAGAAGCAGCAGAGAAAGCAAAAATTGAGTTGTCTTCTTCTATGAATGCGGACATCAATTTACCATATATAACAGCAGTTGGCGGTGTACCTAAGCACTTAGTGACAAAATTGTCACGTGCTAAGTTCGAGCAATTAGCTGATGCTTTAGTAGAAAGAACACTTGGACCTTGTCGTCAAGCATTGAAAGATGCTGGATACGGAACAAGCGATATCGACGAAGTAATCTTAGTTGGTGGTTCTACTCGTATTCCTAAAATTCAGGAAGCAGTAGAGAAGTTCTTCGATAAAAAACCAAACCGTGGCGTAAATCCAGATGAGGTAGTTGCATTAGGTGCATCTATTCAAGGTGGTGTTTTAAGCGGTGATTTCCAAGGTGATCAAGGTGTATTATTATTAGATGTTACGCCACTTTCATTTGGTATCGAAACAATGGGCGGTGTGTACGATGTAGTTATCGAAGCAAACACAACGATTCCTAGTAAGAAATCAAAAACGTATTCAACAGCTGCTGACAATCAACCATCTGTAGAGATTCATATCCTACAAGGTGAGCGTCCAATGGCTAAAGATAACCGTTCAATTGGTCGATTTATCTTAGACGGGATTCCACCAGCACCAAGAGGAACTCCTCAAGTTGAAGTATCTTTTGATATTGATGCAAATGGTATTTTGAGTGTTTCTGCACTTGAAAAAAATACGGGTAAGAAACAAGATATTCGCATCGAAGCATCAACAGGTTTGTCGAAAGACGAAATCGCTCGCATGAAAGCAGAAGCTAAAGCTAATGAATCTACGGATCAAGCTGCACGTGAGAAAGTTGATAAAATGAATGGTGCTGATACATTGATTTTCCAAACGGAAAAACAATTGAAAGAATTCGGTGAAAAAATTCCAGAGGCGGAAAGAGCTGTTCTTGATGGTGCGGTTGAGAAGTTAAAAGAAGCTCACAAAGCGGAAGATTTAGCTGGTATCGACACTGCAACTGAAGAGTTAAACGCTGCATGGCAAGCTGCTAGTCAGCATATCTACAAAGAAGGACAAGAAGGTGAAGGTCAACCTGAATCGAATACAGATCAAGCTGATGCGACTGCTGACAAAGGCGGAAGTGATAAGAAAACTGATGATGTAGAGGAAGTTGAATATGAAGAAGTAAAGTAATTTAATATTCAATGTACAATTGAAAAGCACCTTGTTCCTTTTTGGAATGAGGTGCTTTTTTAGTTTTATTTTAAAGGTTAAATACTTTGGTTGGAAACCATTGTTTTTATACTTTGTGTTTCAAGTTTTAAAAACATAATTTTAACAAGATGATAGTAACAAGCAAATTTTTAACATTATTCATGGTATTGAGCCTAATCTATGCTTGTACATTTACTTCATCAAAAAATAGCTCAAAAACAGTTAATCATAATAAATATCCATTGTATTACGATACAGATAGTATTTGTACTTATTTAAAAAAATGGGAAATAAATAATGACCCGTTAATTAAAGGTAAAATTGTAAAACTTAACTATAATCAAAATTTTTGGTTGGACTTTGGAAAAAAACTTTTTATAGATAAAAACTTTGGAACTATACCTCATCTTGATGTTTCTGACATTAATTTTTCTAAAAAAAATAACTACTTGTTAAGCTTTTCCAAAACACAGAACACTGTGAAATTGTGGAATACAAATAATCTAGAATTAAAAGAAATTTCTAAATACAATAATATAGAATCAGTAGCATGGTGTGATTCTAATAAGTTTTATTTAATTCAAAAAGATGGAATTAGATTAATTCAAATAGAAAAAGGTAAAACATCTAAAATTCCTGATATTCTGCAGGGAAAGGGCATTGAGGCTGTCATTGGAGGAGATGCGGAGCTCAGCGAATTAGGCTCCATGTCAAACGCAACGGCCGCCAGACA
>CAZMEH010000477.1:0-1556 GCA_964564885.1 uncultured Saprospiraceae bacterium
AGGCAACAATTGATCCACCAGAAGGTGTAGAACCTGCAGATTATTCTAATAATTCTGGCGGCGGCGGCGGCGGCGGACGTGATGATCGCAGAGGCGGTGGCGGACGTGATGATCGCAGAGGCGGCGGTGGACGTGATGACCGTAGAGGCGGCGGACGTGATGATCGCAGAGGCGGCGGCGGACGTGATGACCGTAGAGGCGGCGGTGATCGTCGTGACGACAGAAGAAGATAGTTACAATTTTAGATTTACGATTTTAAATTGTAGATTTTAAATGTTTCGTTTTCTGAAAAAAGCATCCAACTTTCAATTTGAAGGTTGGATGCTTTTTTATTTTTTCTGATAGCCGTATGTAATCTGATAGCGAAGTGAATCTCATTTCTGACTTCCTAAGTACTTAGACAAAGATTTTCACGTATTTATTTATTTTGCAAATAATTGATAATCAGCATATTATTATCTGACTTCTCTCAGTCCCGAGCACTCGGGACGATCTGACTTCTGACTTCTTATTTAACCATCACAGACATCAGCACTAAGTTTCAATGTATTTAGTTTTTTCCAAATACGATGTTCAAACTCCTTTGGTGAAAACCTAAAGAAAATAATCATCTTTCCTGTTTCTTCACAATGAGATTGTTCTACAGAAACATGTAATATCATTGGTTTTTGAGTAGAAAACCTATCAAATGTTTTAATTTTTCCTAGGTAAAACGAAATATCACTGAACCTTCCTTTTTGGATAAATAAAGTAGTTGAATTCAAAATCCCTGCTTCTTTACTTCCATTTCGATTCATATCCATCAAGCCGTCAAAATACATTGTGATATCTCGTTCCAACTCTTTTTCGGTTAATAATGTATCCCGATCGATTTTCCAAACGAAGGCATAAGACCAAAAATCATCGCTATCAAGTATTTTCCAACCTCTTGGGAAATATGCTTCTTCTATTCCTGTATATTCAATTTCTCTTGCAAATCCTAAAGGGAACTTAAAATCTTCTTTGCCCCAAACGGCTGTGTCTGTTTCTAAAAGAGGAGGAGTACCTGCTTCTTGTGCAAATGATATAATTGTGGTAAATAAGAGGATTAAGGAAACTAAAAACACTTTGAATTTCAGCATTATAAAGATTTTTTATGTGAACATACTTTAAGTATCAATGCGAAACTATATAAAAAATCTTGCTGCTCTGTCTATTTGAAATCGTTTAACAGGTCAATAACAAGTGACTTTTATTTTTCAATTCTATACAAAAGTAACTCTTCATCGTCGTTAGTTACCTTTGTCGTTCCTATTTTTTTCAAACCTAATTTTTCTAATAACCTTTGTGAAGCGAAGTTATTCTTTGTTGTAATGGCACTTATCTTATTAATACCAAATTCCGAAAATGCAATATTTTTCAATTTCTCCGCAGCTTCAAAAGCATAGCCTTTTCGTTCATATTCTGGCAAAAAAGCAAAGCCAATATCAAGCCCTTCCAGTCCTTCCCTATCGTGCAAACCACACGTTCCTATTTTTACATTATCCGTTTTCCTAATCAACGTATAGTTTCCAAAT
>CAZMEH010000478.1:0-1757 GCA_964564885.1 uncultured Saprospiraceae bacterium
CGTGTTACCATCTACAATATCAAATATCTGCTTTCTAAAACCTTCATCAAACTGATTAGCCTCTGCATCAATTAATAACTCAATGAATTTAATTTTTTCCGTAGTAGCTTTATTGTCTAAGTCAATCCAACGAATATTTTCTCCTTCTTTCAGAGTGCCAAGCAATTCTTCTAACTCTTCATAATCTTCTCGAATCATCCAATCACTCTCCCTAAAATTACACACTAGAAAAATAGGACTATCTTCATTTTCTTCTATAAGAAGAAGTAATGCTTCTAGTGAAGAACGGTTTATCCAATGAAAGTTTTCAATAATAAAAATAATAGGGGCTTCATTTGAAAGTTCTTGAAAAAAACTTGACAACAATTCATTTAAGTCCTCTTTAGAAATCTCCTCGTCTGTTACATCTATGGTTTCTTCAAGCGTTGTAAAGAATTTATTTTGACGAGTTAGATAAGATCTAAGGGTAGCAATTATTTTTTTATCAGAAACAATACTTCCAAGTAAATCAGGATAATCCTCTATAATGTTTCTTATCCAAAGAGGAAATGTAGGATTGAGCATTTGTATTGGCTCATTGTCCTCATAGGTCTTATATTTATCTTTAATAATTTGTGCAAAAAAATCTTTAAAAATACTGTAAGGATTAGTTATATCTTGCTTTGAAGCACAAATCGTCTCTACAATTAAAGCATCTGGATAATCCTCAGTAATCCTCGCTAAGAACTCATCAATAATCCGTGTTTTACCTACACCTAGTTCTCCTTTTATAATAACAGGTAGGAAAGTGTCATCATTAACCATCTCAAAGCCTTCTACTAAGGTTTCCATTTCTTCACTTCGACCTACAAATGGAAATTTATTTGCGCTTTTACGTAGAGGTTTGTTTTTATCAAATTTTAATTCGCCAAGTTTTCGAATAGCAATAAAGCCTTTATCTGTTTCAGGAAAACTATCCAAAAAAGATAAGTACTCTTTCTTACTATTTTCAAGCAAAGCCTTTTTCCATAATTCTTCTTCTTTTTTTCCTTGAAAATCAACTACATTCTCTTGAATTGGCAACGTCCAATTATATACATCTTCATCTTCTATATATAAGCCCCATTCAAAATTATCTTTTTTATCTCTTCTAAGTTTTAAGCCTTTCTGAAGTGTCTTTTTATTATCACCATATCTTGTATCTATACTTGCTTTAGCCAAATCAAAAGCCTCTGACAAGGTTTGTCCATTAGCTAGCATTTGATAAAATTGTTTTGAAAATTCAAAAGCAGTAGTGTCATTAATAGCTGAATTAGTTGCAATTACTGCTTTAACACCATTATCAAGAAGAGCTTCAACGTGATTTTGAGTAGCACAACCATTTAAAAAAACTACAGGCACATTTTTGAGTAATTGAGCAAGACCTTTTTGATGACTACTCCCACCTCGAAACTGTAATTGAGTGCCACCAGCGTGTCCCGCAAAATGAAGTAAAATAATGCGTTCATGATATCGTACAAATAACTTGATCAACTCTTCAGTTGATGCATAATACTCCTTATGAAACTTGATAAAGCCTTTATCGTCCAATGGAGATAAAATATCATCTATTCCTTTTTCTTCTCTAATCAAATGCTCTAAATAAGCGTCTTGATCGTTAGAAAAAATAGCTAATAAAACTGGGCGTAGGTTATGCATAATCTGTTGAGTTGGTCGGTGTATTTAAATCTGTCATAAATATAAACGAAAAAAATACCTTTTTTTCAATCTTATCTGTT
>CAZMEH010000479.1:0-2275 GCA_964564885.1 uncultured Saprospiraceae bacterium
ATCTTTTTTGTCATGTTTACTCCTACTAAAAACATTTTCTTTATTTCATACCTTTTACAAATCTCTAAAACTTCTTCCCAATTGACTTCATCAAAATATCTATTTATATAAGCCGCCAAATCAACATGGTTTTTAATAAAAAACCAATTTTCATTAACTCCATGATGTAATACAATGTAAACAATTGTTAATTCTGGAGAAAAAACTTTTATTTCTCTTCCAAAAAGAGTTTGGCTTGGTGTATATTTTAGTAAATCTTCCTTAGTCGGATTTTTGTGTAAAAAGTGTTTTATAAGAGAATGATGAGGCTCTACTAAAACACCTAGTCCTTGATTTGTATATTTTTTATAAAAATGGAATTCACAGTTTATCTTATTAAAAAAGAACTCCTGGATTTTATTATAATCAATTACAGCATGAAAGCCTTCTTTTATCATTAGTTCTTTTAATATCGCCGTATCACGAAAAAAATACCAAAAATCTATATCACTAGATGACCTTAAATTAAACCCGCCATACACCTCATTGGCAAACACTGTACCTTTATAAGGAATTATTTCTAAGCCAATTTCTTTTGCACTATCATATATCTTTAATAATTCTTTTGTATTCAGTAAATTCTTTTTCAATTGTACTTGACAAACTTTTTTAAAATCTTCATAAACACCTTTAGGAGGAATATTTGAAAATTCTTGCAAGCGATGGAAGACAAGCATTGAAATCTTTTGTTCTATTGCTATTTCAAATAGTTTTGCCCAATCAATTTCAATATTTAATATATTTTTTTCAACCTCCTTCTTTACCTTTTCATTGTAAGGGAAACGTGCAAGTAAAAACAATAATTTGCGTTCTTTTGACATTTTCATTAATACCATTCTTTATCTTTCAAACCTTCATAAACACTTCTAACGCCTTCTTCCAACTCAATAGTAGCAGTCCAACCAGCATTAGTTAATTTTGAAACATTCATCAATTTACGAGGTGTTCCATCTGGTTTAGTCAAGTCATTAGTAATTTTGCCTTCATAGCCGACGATTTTTTTAATCAATCGAGCCAAGTCAATAATTGCAATATCTTCACCAGTTCCGATATTCACCAGACCTTCCTCACTATAATTTTGCATCAAATAAAAACAGGCATCAGCTAAATCATTAACATGTAAAAACTCACGCTTCGGCGAACCTGTGCCCCACATGACTACTTCCGGCTTATTTTCTTTCTTCGCTTCATGAAACTTTCTAATCAATGCTGGCAACACATGAGAATTATTTAAATCGTAATTATCATTTGGACCATAAAGATTTGTTGGCATCACAGAGATGAAATCACAACCGTACTGACTGCGATAAGCATCACACATTTTGATACCTGAAATTTTAGCAATCGCATAAGGTTCGTTCGTTGGTTCAAGCAAACCTGTTAGCAAGTAATCCTCCTTTAATGGCTGAGGTGCCAATTTTGGGTAAATACAAGACGAACCCATAAACATCAATTTCGTTACACCAGATTGATGAGCAGCATTGATAACATTTGATTGAATCATAATATTATCATAAATAAATTCTGCTCGATAAGTATTATTTGCAAGAATTCCTCCGACTTTAGCTGCTGCCAAAAACACATGATCAGGCTTTTCTTTTTCAAAAAAAACATTCACCGCAGCTTGGTTTTTAAGATCTAAATCTTTTGAAGTCGTATAAACAAAATTCGTAAAACCTTCTCTTTTTAACTTTCGTAAAATAGCAGAACCGACCATTCCACGATGTCCTGCTATGTATATTTTATCTGATGTTTGCATGAAAATATTTTTAAATAAAACGCCAATACCTTTCACATAATTACTCTGTGTACCTCTGTGGAACAAACCTTTATGCAACTCTGTAAGGAAATAAAACTTTAATAAATCACCAATAACTGCTTACCCTTTCTTTATCTGAACGTCAATCGCAACCTCTTCCACACGTATTTCAAATTGTTTTTCAGGTTCTGTATAAACATTAACATTCTGGTGCGTTGTTGCAAAGGTATTAATTTCTAAATAATTTGTTTGTTTAAAAAGCAATTCTTCTATCTCTGCGCTACTTTTCTCCCAATAATCACCTTCCAAATCCTTACGAACAATATCCAACAATCGACCTAATTCCACTAAATTCCAAACTTTATCAGTTTCCTTATCTGGAACTAATAATATCAAATAATCCTTTGCTCGGCAAATTTGGAAAAATCCATCTAATACCTTTTTTATTATTTAAATCTTCTAATTGATTATCATTTA
>CAZMEH010000480.1:0-5038 GCA_964564885.1 uncultured Saprospiraceae bacterium
ACTTGTTTAATAATTTCTTATTTAATCGTGTCACAAGTGACAATATAAGCATTTATCAGATTGATGTAAAGTTTTTGTTATATTAAAATTAATTAATATGTGCCAAGGCTTGAAAAAGAAAGGGTAATTCCAAATTGCACAAAAATACTATTCAAATTATAATGTAAAAATGGGCTTTTCACATCATTAATTAACTGATTGTTGATACGTAATTCTAATCGACGATCGGCGAAATTGACTCGCTCATACGCAGTGATATTCTCTCCTTCTTCATTTACTTCATCGGTTGTTCCTGTTATTCTGACAAATGATTTTCTTCCAATGGTGTAGAATGCGGTTCCTTTCGCATAAATAGAAAGTGTTTCGTTGATAGGGAAATCTAAAGACAAAGATGGGCTAACTGAAAATGCCCTGCTTTTGAATTTTGCTACCAAACTAGAAACAATTATTTTTTGATTAAACGCAAAGAATCCTTTATCAAAATTATTAAATTCATCCATCCAGTAGCTACTCGAAATAAAACCTAAAGACGCCATTGGTTGAGCATAAATTTTACCTAATCGAAATTCTTTTCCAATGCCAATCTGTGTGATATAGGTGAAAAAATAGGCTTTATCGCCCCAGCCAACGTGATTACTAAAACTCCAAACATAATCGTTGCCAAAGAGCTGAGCAACTTCAAGACCAAATCCATAAGTCCAAAGATTGCCTGTGCTAAAAGAACTACTCAATGTATCTGGCACAAAAAAATCATCTTCAGTCAATAAAAAATCAATATCCGAAGGCACTGAATTAACCATAAATAGGTTGGTGGTTATTCTAAAAAAAGCATTTAAAGGCAACTCTTCGTATTCCTCTTCATAGAATTCATCGTCATTATCATCAGACGTTGAATCTTGTGCAAAAACAAGGATAGGAATGATTAAAAATAGAGCGGTTATGTATAGATTTTTCATAGCATTAGGATTTTAAATTGGTCTCTCTTTCTATTAGAAGCTATTTAATGTAAAACAGCCTCTCCGTATTATAACAAATATCATACTACTGTACAAAATGAAAAAACTGAACCTGCCTGCCGACAAAAGTAGGCACAGAGACACAAAGACACAGAGTTAATATTGAAAATCAATTAGTTAACTCTGTGTCTTTGTGTCTCCCTGTTTCAAAAAAAATGTATAGTAATATGAACAAATATAAAATATTAATGCCTTGTCTATTTCTTAATTCCTAAAATAGTACAATGGAATTTTAATATGATTAGCTCTTTTAGAAATGCTTATTTTGGATTTTGAAAACGCAGGTATGAACAGACCAGGCTTCTTGATATTAGAAAAACCGTAACCTTCTTTTGGCACTTGTATGAAATAATAATCGATTTTGCCGTTCATATTTTCATCATGGGCAATAGAAACCGCATAATCGCCAGTAGGGATATCATTTAAGACTATTATGTTATTTGCGCTCTTAATTTTCACCGCTTTTCTTAAAAATGCTTTTTCTGATTTATTTGGAAAACCATCCTCATTTTTGAAAAAAGCAACAAGCAATTGTCCTTTATGATTTTTCAACCCATTTACTTCTATAGAAACAGAAGAATTAGTTGGAAATAATAAATTAGAAACCATTAGTAATATTAACCATTTCATCGTTATATGATTTAAGTCTGCTGTTTTTTGATAGATGCGATTAAAACATCTATCAAAAAAACAAACCGTTATAATATGGTATAGCTAAGTGTTTTAGTCAAAAAAAACTAGAGCGCATGGCAAGAATCCATCTTGGTTTACGCTTCTAATATCTGTGCAGCGTGGTCTTTCGACTTTACTTTATTGAATATTTGTTCTACCAAACCATTTTCATCAATAACAAAAGTGGTTCTAAAAATACCTTCTTTGATTTTTCCAAACATCTTTTTCTCACCAAAAACACCATACTCATTAATGACTATTTTTTCAGTATCTGCCAATAATGGGAAAGGTAAGTTATGCTTTTTAATAAAATTCTGATGCTTCTTTTCGCTGTCTCCGCTTACGCCAAGCAATTCATAACCCTTGTTTTGTAACAGCGAATAATTATCCCTCAAATTGCAAACTTCAACCGTGCAAGTTGGCGTATTGTCTTTTGGATAAAAGAATAAAATCAATTTTTTTCCTTTATAATCTGTCAATTTTATCGTTTTCCCATTTTCGTCTACACCTTCAAAATATGGTGCTTCTGCTCCTTTTTCTAATGTTGTCATTTTTTATAATTATGTTATGTTCGTACAGCTAAAAAACTTCTCAAGTCTGAAAGACTTTGTAAGTTTATTACTTTGAAAATCAGTTCAATTTCAAATTGATAAAACTCTATTTATAACGCATTGTTTAAGAAATGAAGATAGTTTTACCTTTCGACACGCCATATTTATCTATTATTTCATCAATATGATTATAAATCATTTTTATAAAGAAGAGATAATGTCCATTTTTGTAGAAAGTTAATAAATGGTTCATCATGTTGAGCATTATAGCTAGTTATTATAACTGTTATAATCAACTGAATATTACCAACTTATAAAGCAATTACGATTTCTAAAAGAGAAAGATTATGAATATCCGAATTTTAAGCGTCTTATTAGTCGCATTTTTAATGAGTTGTGGTCCTAATACACCTCAAGAAAGAGTATTGACATTACCTAGTTCGATTGGTAATGTACATCAAATGTTAGTAGTAGCGAATGAAAATTTTCAAAAAAGTGGATTAATAGATTCTATTGATTTTCATATTTCAAGTGTCTATATGATTGTTCCTAAAATGGAGAACATGGTCGATATGGATGTTATGAAACCGAGAGATTTTCAAGGCTATGCGAAGCAACGAAGGCACATTCTTTTCGTAGATGCACTAGATAGTCAATCTCCTACAGCAAAAGCAATTCGTAAAGCACTAGGACCTGAAAAAGTCCGTAAAGCGAAAGAAGACAAGACTTTCAGGATGGCAAGTGAGAAAAATAAATGGGCAAGAGGTCAACAGATTATCTATTTGTTTGCGCCAACGATGGCTGAATTACCAGAAACGATTGAGAAATTCTCTAAGAAGGTTATCAAGAAAATATATGATTTTGATGAGCCTTTGGTCAAAATATCTGCCTTTGCTGGTGGTCTCAACGAAGGAACAATTGGTCAACTTCAAAAGAAACTGGACATTAGAATAAATATTCCTAAAGGTTATAATATCACGTCAGATAAATTGATTGATGATAATACGATGTGGTTGCGTCAAGAAGGTGGACGTATCGGTTATAATTTAATGGTTCGTACAATGGAATATAATGAGGCGAGCACATTGTCGGAAGAGAACATTATCAAAATCCGAAATGAAATTGGTAAAGCATATATTTCTACCAGAATCGAGGATGCTTACATGACGACAGAGGTAAAAAACAGACCTTTTCCGGTGTTTAATAAAACAAACATTAACGGAAATTATGCGTTAGAAGCTAGAGGATTATATAAAATGAAAGGCGATTTCATGGGCGGCGCATTTATTTCCTATATGGTTTATAATAAGGAGGCAAACAGAGTGGTTTTCATGGATGGCTTTTTGCAAGCACCTGCCAAAGAAGCACACAGGGAATATATATTGCGTTTAGAACTGATTATGAAAACCTTGAAGTTTTAAAGTTTTCTTAACCTCCCTTAATCTCTCCGAAGGAGGGAAAATATAGCTTGGTTTCCCTCCTTTGGAAAGATTAAGGGAAGTTAAATATCATAATTTCCACAATCAAAAAACACTATAATAATGAGTAGTAAAATAAAATATGTTCTTCTTGGAATTCTTATTGGCGCAGGACTTATCACTGGTGTTTCATGGAAAAACACAGATAAAACTGGCAATAAGGCAGAAAACGAAGAAGCTAACTACTTGTCAGAATCGCCAAATTTAAACTCAGAGGAGCAGGCAACAATCAAGTTATTTGAAGAAACATGTCCGTCTGTAGCCTTTATTACAACCACTACTTTTCGCCAGAATTTCTTTACAATGGATGTAACGGAAGTGCCTAGAGGAACAGGAACGGGTTTTGTTTGGGATAAAAAAGGGCATATTGTAACGAATTATCATGTGATAAAAGGTGCGGATAGATTCCTTGTGACATTGGCAAGTAATGAAGAACCTGTCGCTGCCAAATTGGTTGGTATTGCACCAGATAAAGACTTAGCCGTTATTAGAATAGAAAAGGAAAAGGACGATTTGAGGCCAGTTCCAGTCGGTGTTTCTGAAAGTCTATTAGTTGGTCAAAGTGTTTATGCTATTGGAAATCCATTTGGATTAGATTATTCATTGACAACAGGAATTATTTCTGCTTTAGGTCGTGAAATAAAAGGAACAGACGGAACGCCTATCAAGGATGTAATTCAAACAGATGCAGCGATTAATCCAGGTAATTCTGGTGGTCCATTGCTTAATTCTTCTGGTGAATTGATTGGTGTCAATACTGCCATTTACAGTCCGTCGGGCGCATATGCTGGTATTGGTTTTTCTATTCCTGTTGATGTGGTAAAATGGGTTGTTCCAGAATTGATTAAATACGGAAAAATCAAGCGTCCATCATTGGGTATTGCTTCGATTGGCTCGCCTAGAGTCGTTCGTAGATTGGGTTATCAAGGTATTTTGATTATGGAATTGGTGAGCAACGGCGCAGGTGATAAAGCTGGTTTGCGACCAACGACTACTCGTGGTTTTAATGATGTGACGATTGGAGATATTATCGTTGCGATGGATGAGAAGCCAATAAAGGCATACGGAGATATGATTTTAGCCTTGGAAAATTATAGTGCTGGTGATAAGGTGATGCTGACAATTATCAGAGATAAAAAAGAACGTAAGGTTTCTTTGGTATTGGAAGAATCTAAATAGTTAGAAATAGACGTTTGACGTTTCAAAATACGGCAATGATACATTTTAGTAACTAAGAATATATATTCTTAGTTACTAAAATAAATGGTTGCCGTATTTTGAAACATCAACCATTTATTTCTAACTATTTAGATTCTTCCAG
>CAZMEH010000481.1:0-1702 GCA_964564885.1 uncultured Saprospiraceae bacterium
AAATGTATAGTCGTATGAAATCAGTTATAATTATACTAAAGAATTTTCGTTGTACCATATATAATATACTACTAAAATTGGCAATTCAAGTTTTAATCATTTACAATCAAATCTAATGAAGAGAATATTACAAATTACACTTTGCTTCGTTTTCATAGGGCTTAGTGTTACTTCTAATGCACAGCTTATCAACTTTGAAAAAACTTGGAAAGCATTCTTAGAGAATAACAAGACTTCAAATATTAGTAAGTTGCCTCAGCCGGCAATCAGTTCAATTGATTTCTCAAAGTATTGTTTAATGTACGCCAATTCTAATTTCTGCTTAAATAAAGTAGAAAATGCGCAACGGTTTATGCGTAAAATAGAAGAAATTGGCGCAGATAAATACAAAACAATCCCTGGTTTTGCAGAACGATATGAAGATTTAGGAACAAAAATCGAGTCTTATCATACCTTAGGGAAGATTTGGGATGGATATTTAGAAAACCATCAAATCTCGTTAGAGAAGCTAGAAGAAGTAAGTACTGCAAGAAGAGTTTGCGAAAAAGGAACGTTAGCGAAGTACACGCAAATGGAAACTTATGCGTATTACTGCATGGGCGATGTGGAAAAATCAAAAGATATTTTTGAAAATTATGTCCTCCAAATCGTTGATAAAACCAATTTGAAAATCTCTGATGTCAATGGATTAGAAGACGAAGTAGCTGTTTTTCGTCAGTTATTCAAGGTTTTACCCGTTCTGAATCCAGCTTGGGCAGAATTTATAAAAACAGATATTAGCCAAGGTTTTGAAATGGAAGTGCCTGTTTTAGATTGTAATGGTGTCCCAGCTATCAAGTCATATATATTGATAGCAGCGGCGGATATTTGTAATCAAGGTATGCCAATGCTTAAAAAAATCAAAGCACTAGAAGCCAAAAATAAAGGAAATATTGATGATGAAGTGGCTGCAAAAATTAAATGGTTAGAAGAAACAGCGGCTTCTTATACGGGCGATGATGTCGTTTTGAATAAGGCTTGGAATGAATTTACACCAAAAAACACCTTAGCTAAAGAGCTAGATTGGACATTGACTTATTGTGATAAAGTAGGTCAGATTCGTTCTTATACAATGAATGGTATTTTGCATATCTGTGAAAAAGGTGGCGAAATGCTTAAAACCATCGAAGCTTATCAAGCGAAGTATGAAGTGAAACTTGATGCAGCGACAGAGGAAAAAATCGAATACTTAGAAGAACAATTTAAAGCTTTCAACGGTGATTTAGCGACCTTAAATACTGCCTGGAAAGAATTTACACCAGATAATACATTGGCTAAAGAATTGGATTGGACATTGATTTATTGTGATAAAATCGCTCAAATTCGTGCTTACACAATGAATGGTATTTTGCATCATTGTACGCTAGGAGAGGAGATGCTCGGAAAAGTAGCAACGGTTCAAAAAGAGTCAAAAGTGACTTTGGATGCTACAACGGAGCAAAAAGTTGACACACTGAAAGCAATGGTTCAAAAGACAGCAGATGATTTCAAATTGTTGTCTAGCACTTGGACAACGTTTATCGCTGAAAACGACACGTTAGCAAAAACAGTTGATTTAGCCGAGGTTTATTGTGATAAAATTGCTCAAGTTCGTTATTGGACAATCGAAGGGCATTTGAACTATTGTAATCCAGAAGGCGATGCTTATGTTACAAAAATCGAC
>CAZMEH010000482.1:0-3746 GCA_964564885.1 uncultured Saprospiraceae bacterium
GTAACATCAGTTAATAATAAAAAAGAGTTGAATTTCGATTAATCGAAATTCAACTCTTTTTTATTATTAACTGATGTTACGCAAAGCAATAAATAGCCAATACTTTATCAGTTTAAAGCTTAATCTTGCGTAACATCAGTTAATAATTAAGCTTATTTTACTGATAAACAAACCAATATACTCTCTATGCTTTTTCAAAAAAAATCCAAAATATTTACCTAATTTTAACAAATTAAATTTTCAGATTAAAATTGTACAATGAACTTGTTGAAGAATAGAATCATACTTTTCAATTAATTGTGTATCCCATAACCTGTTCTGCCCGCCCCGACCTGTCCCGAGAACTCGGTGAAATATCGGTGGCAATTTCGGAATTAAACTACTTGTCCCGCTTGCCCCGCTTGCCCCGAAATCTCGGTGGAAATCTCGGTGGAAATCTCGGGATTGAACATTAACATAAATGAATTCAGCGAAGATAGAGTTACCTGTTTTAGTCCAAAATATAGAAGTAGAAGGTGTAAAACAATACTACCTAAAACCACTTTTTTTACCATATCCGATAGCTACACACAGACGTTACGAGCGAGCAGTTTCAAAATTCCAGAGTGAATTGCGACAAATGTTCAAGGGTTTTGTGGTTAGCCGTACGAATATGGACGAATTGTTATGGTATTTCTTTAACCCGAAAGTGGTTTATAAGATTTACCCAATGGACTTTACGGTAAGTAAACGCTTTACCAAAGGTGAATTCGGCGCAGCTCATTTTATCTTAAATGATTTGTGTTTTGTCTGCTTACCTTCATTCAACAATTACTTCTTCATTGCCAAAAAAGACGAGAAAGGAAGATATAATATTGCCGCAGAAGCTGCACGTGTTATTCAATCTCTATTGAGGCGACAATATAAGGCAGAAGGCGCAATTACGCCAGAAAACTACTTTTCTGTTCCAGGTGAATTTGTTAGTTATATCAGCGTTTATCTAAAAGTCAGTGATGGGGAATTTGGATTTGAAGAAGATGCGTTTGCTTCTTTCTTCTCCAATTTTGGCGATCAAACCGAATTCAATGGAGAAATTGAAATTGAAAAAGTGGGCTATGATTTAAATGCTCGCTATCCTTCGGAAATCAAACGTGCTTATTATCGAGATGAAGTCGTTGACCGATTGTCTAATATAATGTACAGCAAAGATAATTCTCCGATTGTCATCGTTGGTCGGGAAGGCGTTGGAAAACACAGCGTGCTGGAAGAAACGGTTTATCGCTATGTTGATTTATATAGCATAAAAGCCAAACACGCTAATGCGCTCGAAAAGGTTTGGCACATCGACCCAACACGGATTATCGCAGGTATGAGCATTGTCGGAATGTGGCAAAAACGTTTTGAATCTATTCTAAACTTTGTGTTAGAACGTCGAAAAGATGAGAAATTCAGAAAAGGACATACCGACAAAATTGTCATTGACAATGTAGTTTCGATGCTACGAATTGGGAAATCTTCTCAAAATGATATGACATTGAGCGATGTCATGAAACCATATTTGGAGCAACGAAAAATTCAATTCATCCTAGTTGCTACGCCAGAACAATGGAAAGTTTTACAAGACAAAGATAGAAGATTTGCGGATTTGTTTCAAGTCATTAGAATAGAAGAACCAGATTTGGAAACCGCTGCTAAGATGGTTTTCAAACAGCGCATTCTATTAGAACTAGAACACGCTTGCCAAATCGGTGGCCCTGCGATTGCGCAACTTTTTTCTATTCATAGAAATTATCTCAAAAGTCGTGCTTTGCCTGGCGGCGTGATGAAAATATTGAATCAACTAGCCATTAAATACAAATTACAAACGGTTGATGTAAATGAAGTTCGACAAGAATTTGAAGAGTTGAGCGGATTGGGCAAAGATATTTTTGATGAGCATTATACCTTTGAGAAAAACGAAGTTCGAGATAGAATTAAAGCGCAATTAATTGGTCAAAATGATGCGGTTGACAGTTTGACTGATATTGTTCATATGATAAAAGCAAAACTCAATACGCCTGGAAAGCCGTTGAGTTCGTTCATGTTTATTGGGCCAACGGGCGTTGGTAAAACGCAAGCCGCAAAAGTACTTTGCAAATACCTGATGGGTAGCGAAGAACATTTGATGCGTTTTGATATGAATGAATATATCGATGATTATGCCGTAGAACGCTTAATTGGCGATTACCATAACCCAGAAGGTCAATTGACGGGCAAGGTTCGTTACAAACCTTTTGGTATTTTGCTATTGGATGAAATCGAAAAAGCCAATCCAAAAGTCCATGATTTGTTGTTACAAGTTTTGGATGATGGACGATTGACGGACAGTCTTGGGCGAACGGTTGATTTTTCCAATACCATTATTATAATGACTTCCAATATTGGTGCGAAAGAAGTGGATTCGGTTGTTGGTTTCAAATCGGAACAATCGGATGATAGTGCGATTTACCGTAAATCTATGGAAAATCGTTTTCGTCCAGAGTTCATTAATCGTATTGATAAAGTCGTTATTTTCAAACCGTTGGAATTGAATCACATGTATTCGATTGCTCGTTTGCAAATCAATGAATTACTTCGCAGAGATGGTTTTGTTCGTAGAACGACGATGCTAAATATCGATCCAGAAGCACTCAAATGGGTTGCCGACAGAGGTTTTGACAAACGCATGGGCGGACGTGCTTTAAAGCGTCAAATTGAACGAGATTTGACAACGCTTTCTGCGGAACAGCTTATCAGTACGCACACCGACAGACCGATTATTTTTGAAATTTTATTCAAAGACAATCAACTCTTCCCAAATGTTATTTCATTGGATTTTGTGGAGTCTTATGAAAATAATTGGTTGCCAAGTTTACCTTCAGAAAAGCAAGGAAAACGTTTTTATGGTCAATTACTCCGCACTATCGAAAAGATTGAAGGAAGATTGTACCGATACGAACGGGAACAAGGTTTTGAAGAGGATTCTGGCGATTACAAAACATATAGTTTCGGTGGAAACGATGACGAAAAAGGAGGTTTAGTTGATGATAGCAACTGGATGTTTTACGAATTTAAAGACCGAGTTGCAGAACTGAAAGAGCGCATCAAGGAGACTTTACTTGGTTTTCAAAACAGGTTTTACGTTTCTCCGCCTGTCATTCCTTTGCGCTTGAAACGGGTTGGAATCATGAATTATGGTGATTCTATTCATCGCCGTTCAATGATGGATAAACTATTTCAAGAAGCAGCGATGGATGATTTAGCGGATAGTTACCGTTTTAATGCGACAGAATTTGACCGTTTGAATACGCAATTTCTTGACCACTGGCTAGACGTTGCTTTATTGCATTTGTATCTAAATGGTATTTTAAATCAAAACATCGACGCTCTAACGATTAGCTTTCATTCGTACATTGCGGACTTGGGCGATACGGAAATTGATTTCTTGATTGACCGATATAAGGAAATGTTCAAAGGTTTGGATATTGCCTATAATTTCGATGAAGAAAATAAAACATTTTCATTGGAAGGTTATAATTTGAATGAATTATTGAAAGGCGAAGACGGCATTCACTTGTTCTATATTCCTTATCAAAATCCGTTACCGATTCGGGTCAACATTAAGCAAGAAAATCCGAAGAAGACAGATAAAGACTTGAAAGTGATTCGATTATATAATAGTACGACAACAATTACTGACCTTAGAACGAACTATACAAATGCTGGAAATATTTCTTCTAGCGAGTTTA
>CAZMEH010000483.1:0-2745 GCA_964564885.1 uncultured Saprospiraceae bacterium
TTGGCTGAGTAAATGTTTTTTACAAAAAATAAAAGAATTAAATAAGATAGTAAAATCCACAAGACATTTCATGTTAGAATGAAAATATTAGCCAATAGATAAATATGCAATGAACATAATCACAACAATAACAACGACAGATGCAGCGATAAATCCGTAATCATAGCGATAAATATCAAAAAGCATCTCCATGATATCACGCCATTCTAATTTAACCTTTTCTCGCTTTCTTCCTAAAACATCGTACCATTCATATTGTCTTGAAATTTTGTTTTCACTGGCTAAAAATAGATATTTTGGACCTCTGTGATTACCATGTTTTTTCAAAATAAAAAAATCAGTATTTAGAAAAACTAAATCATACATCACAAATTCAAGCCCTGGCACTTTAATAAATATTGAACGACTTCCCATTCTTGCCCATTGACCATTCAGCATATTTCCATCGATAGAATATTTATAACTTTGTTCATCACTTCTAGGATCTGGCAATTCTTCATTTCCAAACATATGAAGAATGCTTTCGTGCGCATTATCATCATCGCTTATTTCAAGCCAGTATTTTCCGTTGGTATACACATCTAAGTATCCCAAATTCAGAGAAGTTTTTCTGACTTTAGGCAAAATAAAATTTAAATACTCCTCCATCGTTTCCTTATGCGGCAACTCTAGGCGAAAGAATTTTAATAAATAACTTATTACAATATTGTTTTCTAACATCTAATGTACTAATTACTAATGTATAAGTGTAAGCATGTTAACCTCTTTTAATCTCTCCGAAGGAGGGAAACAATACTATAATTATCTCCTTTCTTCGGAAGGATTAATGGAGGTCAGTATTTTTTTAAATAAAAACATATAAAACTAATAGAAATAGCGGAACACCAATGATAATGAAAGCAGTTACAAAATTATTGAAAGCATAATAATGATAAAGTAACTCGGCTAATGTTTCCTTGTTTACTTCTGCTGTTCCAAGTGCTTGCTGCATAATACCTCGGGTGCTAGATTCGCCAACTAAAACGATAAACTTGCCTCGACTAAGCGGCTCATTATCTCCATGTTTTCTTAAAATAAACACATATGGATTTAAAAAACCTAAGTCATAAAGTTTATCTCCGTGCAAAATCATCTTATTTCCTGCCATATAAGCCCAATCACTTTGTTTTACATTTCCATTCCTGACAATGTAATAAGTGCCACCAGAAAATCCCTCGGGTTCTAAAATGGGTTCAAACATATGCAAAACCACATCATTACCACCTTCAAAGAGTTGTACCCAGCGTTGTTTTCTATAAAAATGCTCCTCTGATAAATCTTCGCCAAAGTATCGAATTTTTGGAATGAGGTATTCCATATACTCGTCTAAACTATCCATTTGAGGATGGTTAAGCCGAGCAAAAAAACAATACCAAACGAAGAATCTATTCATTATTAAGTTGTATTATAATTTTTAATCAATAATTTTTTCAATCAAATAATTGTTTCTGTCAGTTGCTTTTCGAGCGACTAATTCCGCAAGAAAACCTGTTAAAAACAATTGAGTTCCCATAATAAAACTTAAAATACCAAAGTAGAAAATGGGTAAATCGGTCATTCCGTAGTCAGCAAAAAATAACTTGCGAATACTCAACCAGCCTAAAATAGCAAAGCCAATAAAGAAAACGAATAAACCCAATCTACCGAAAATATGCATTGGTTTCTTTCCAAACTTACCAACAACAATAACGGTTAGCAAATCTAAAGGACCATTTACAAAACGTTGGAAACCGCCAAATTTTGTATAGCCATATTTTCGAGCTTGATGTTGAACGACTTTTTCGCCAATCTTTTTATAACCCGCATGACTTGCTAAAACAGGAATATAGCGGTGCATATCGCCATAAACCTCAACACTTTTGACCACCGCATTTTTATAAGCCTTCAAACCACAATTCATGTCGTTCAGCTTGATGCCTGTCATCATTCTCGTAACACCATTATATATTTTAGTAGGAATTGTTTTTGATAGCGGATCGTAGCGTTTTTGCTTCCAACCTGAAACCAAATCAAAACCATCTGTCATGATCATTTTATATAATTCAGGTATTTCTTCTGGACTATCTTGTAAATCAGCGTCCATTGTAATGACTACTTTACCTTTCACTATTGCAAAAGCTTCGTGAAGTGCGGCTGATTTTCCATAGTTTCTACGAAACTTTATGCCTTTAATGCTAGAGTTGCTTTTAGATAATTCTTCAATAATTGACCAAGAAGTATCTGTGCTACCATCATCAATCATGACAACCTCATAGGTGAAACTGTTAGAATCCATCACTTTTTTTATCCAAGTGACCAATTCTCTTAATGATTCTTCTTCGTTGAGTAAAGGAACGACTACTGATATATCCATTTGTATTTCAATGTATTAGCGTAAAGTAGAGCGGTTTTATTTTATCAAAATTTTGATTATCCTTATTAGTGATTATTCACAAATCTCACAGTAATAATTCAAAAGCCATAAGGCAAACCCTGTTAATCTTGTCTATTATCCTTTAGTTCTTAAAATTAATGTATTCCAATTTATTACAATTGATAGTTTAGTAATTCTTTGTACATTATTAATGAACTCGTTTAAATAATAAAAAAATCCCTGTTCTCTTTTCTCGCATCTCTGTTCTACTAAATAATAAATGTTGATTTTTTAAGAATACAAATTTGCCCTTTTCCATTAAGAAAAACAAATCTATGTTTTGCGCCTATCAA
>CAZMEH010000484.1:0-2543 GCA_964564885.1 uncultured Saprospiraceae bacterium
TAACTATTGATATATTTGGTTTTCAGCATACCTTACAAATATTCATACTATTTTAACTGTAAGCCAGCACTATCACACATATATCAAATATAGATGCAAAGTCCTATATTTGACTACAACAACAAAAAGTACTCTATTTGCACCTATGAAGAAACATGTTTTATCATTGTTGGTTTTCGGATTAATTACATTATTAGTTCAAACCGCATTATTCAATCCTGCACCAGCTGCTTTATCGCAGAAGAGTGAGATGATTGGAATCGTTAAAGAAAATGTTAGTAAAACAGGTAAGGAAAAGAACGCAACAGTTCTTCCTCACCTTTACAACAAAAGCTTTGCATTCTTTTCTCCACTTGATAAAGAAAAGCATTTACTACCAAGTTCTAGTAAGAACTTACGTGTTGCATTGGCTAAGCATTCTAAAATGTTAGGTTACAAAAAAGACAAGACGTATTATAAAGGTAGCAATCTAGAAATTACTAAAGGTATGCTAGATTCGACTGTGCAATTACTACAGATGTGGAGCGAGTCGCCAAATGGGAAAGTTCAAATGGCTGATTTATTCGACACTTATTTACTGAAAGGTAGAGATAGAAAAGGAAACTCTAAATTTACAGGGTATTTCTCTCCGATTATAAAAGTTAGCAAAACGCATAGTACAGATTACCCGTTTCCAATTTACAGTAAACCCAATAGAAAAACTTGGGAAGGATTAATTCCAACTAGAGGCGAAATCTTATATCAAGGTGCTTTAGCTGGTAAAGGTCTAGAGTTAGCATGGGCGAAGTCAATGAAAGACATTAAATCGCTTCAATTACAAGGTTCTGGATATGTTACTTATGCTGATGGTTCAAAAGAATATTTGGGTTACGGCGGAAACAATGGCAGAACACGACAAACTGAATTTCCAGCTCAGAAAGTAAGCATGGGTTCTCCAGCGGCTGATAGTATTGCAAGAGTTGAGTATAAGCGTCCCGGTTATACTTTCTTCAAACGTTCTGGCAGACTCCAGCCTATCGGAGCAGGAGCGGTTGAATTGACTCCACTTATTTCAGTGGCGGTTGATCCTAGAATTGTACCATTGGGTAGTTGTATGATAGCAGAAGTTCCTGTTATTAACGAGAAAGGGCGTTTACTACGTCATGAACTACGCATTATCTTAGCACAAGATACAGGTGGCGCAATTAAAGGTTCTGGTAGATTTGATTATTACACAGGTATTGGTAGAAAAGCATACGAAGAAGCACGTTATTTAAGTCATTATGGACGTGTTTGGTTGCTTTCACCAAAAAATTAATTTTATTAAAAGGATTTTCTTCACTTTGAATAAAAAGTGAAGAAATATAAATACACAATTTTTTAATTTGTACTTTTTGTCTTAATTAAAAAGATTAAAATCCTCGAATAGCGTTTACGCTGTTCGAGGATTTTTTTGTTTTGTAAAAAAAACTCAATTACAAATCCAATATATATTAATAAAAAACTCCTCTTCTTCATATAAATGGTCACCGTATCGTGCAACTGAATTAAAATAATCTATGCAAGCATCTTCGTGAAAATTTTGCTGATAAGCAATCATTGCTCTTACCATGTAAGCATAAGCTTGTTTTGGTCGCTGTTCTATTGCTTTATTTACTTCTTTTAGTGCTTCTTCTCGTTTTCCTAATTCCATTAAAGCACGAGCACGATTTGCAATAGCATCGTAAGAATTTGGAAATTTTTGGATTACCGTGTCTAATATATTTAATGCCTTTTGATAATTACTATCTCTTATTTCACAATAAGCCAAATAGTTTTTACTTCTATAACGACCAGAATAACCAGCAAGGTTTGAAGTTTTTTTAAAAATATTAGCTGCTTCTTTGAATTTTCTTTGTTTTAAAAATATTGCTCCCTTTACATCAGATAATCCTGCAATTAGTTTTTTCTCTTTGGCTTCGTTTATCAATTTATCTAATACTGTTTCTGCTTCTTCATATCTTTTTAATTCTGTTAAAATCAGTGATTTTAAGATTCCTTCTCTACTTTTTTTAAGCGCAACATCAAGCGAATAAATTGATTTTTCTTCATGTACCATCAGTTTATACATAACACCTATACCTAGCAAAACTTCCGCACTATTGGGTTTCCATTCCAAGAGTTGCTTATATATTTCAAAGGATTTATCATACTCGCCTACTGCTTGATGGCATTGTGCTTTGGTTATTAGAAATATATCGACTTGTCCTTCCTCTATATCTGGAGTATTAGAATTAAACAACTCTAGTGCTTTATCTTCATTGAAGGTTTCAAAATAACGATATATCAAAAGATAAAATAACTGTTCACTCTTTCCAATTTTATATGCTTGTTCTAAATATGCTAAACCTTTGTCATATTCTTCTAATTCAAAATGAATATCGCTTAAAATTGCGTAAAACTCATAATCATCTGGCAACAAAGCTGTCAAAGTATCAAGGTATGGAATAGCCTCACTGAATTGACCATTATCATAATAATCAAAAGCTAAGTCCTCTAATTCGTCTATACGATCTTCTTCGGTT
>CAZMEH010000485.1:0-1815 GCA_964564885.1 uncultured Saprospiraceae bacterium
GAACCTTCTGCTAATTTACAATTATAATTGTAAAAATGAGATTGTTGTGTTTATAATTTACATATAGTTTACATGTAAATATGATAATTTAATCCCTGTTTTATAAAAAAAATTATCAGAGATTTTTATTCTATTGTGCTTTCACAAAACCTTTTGTTAAAAAAATGATTAATATTGTTTTGAAATTAAATCATTGATACAAAATATAATGTTAGATAAACACGTACTTCGTCAAGTAATGGGACAATTTGCCACTGGAATAACTGTAGTGACAACGCATTTAAATGGAAAAAACTACGGTTTTACAGCAAATTCATTTACTTCTGCATCCTTAGAACCGCCTTTAGTTTTATTTTGTTTAAATAAGACTTCTGAAGGTTGTCAAGAATTTATTGAAAGCGGCTGCTTTGCTATTAATATATTAGCACACAATCAAACAGAAATATCTAATCGTTTTGCTAATTCAAAACTTGAACCTCATCAACGTTTTGAAGAATTAGCTATTGAGCAAGCAAAAACGGGTTCTCCGATACTCCAAAATACAATGGGTTGGTTCGATTGTCAACTCAAAACGCACTACGATGGTGGCGATCATTGGATTTTTATCGGAGAAGTAGTTGATTTATTTCGTTCTGAAGAAACCGAGCCACTTATTTATTTTGGAGGAAAGTATAGATCTTTAGCTGAGTAAGTATAAATGGGCATCTTGTGTTTACATACCTATTTTTTCGGCGACCCGTTTTGCACAAATACTGGCGGCTAATATTAGCGTAAAACGGGCAAGATGCCTGTTAATACTTTTGAAATATGAATGTCCGACTACTCAAAATTACCTTCGCCACCATTGGTACTTTGAATCAAGTTTTCATTTACTTGAAAGTCAGATTTAGACGCATATTTCCTACCAACAAACGATTTAGACAATTATTATTTTTAATATTTGGTATTTGGTATTTATTTTTTGCATTGCCAGAACCTATATTTACAGACCCAATTTCTGTTGTATTAGAAGATAGAAACGAAGAATTACTTGGCGCAAGAATTGCCAAAGATGGTCAATGGCGCTTTCCAAACTTAGATACTATTCCAGAAAATTTTGCACAATCCTTAGTCGAATTTGAAGATAAACGATTTTACTATCACCCTGGGATTGACCCAATTGGAATTGGTCGAGCAATTGTCCAAAACATTAAGAGTAAAAGTGTTGTCAGCGGAGGAAGTACACTTTCTACACAAATTATCCGCATGGCTCGCAAAGGAAAGCCACGAACTATTCGAGAAAAATTAATAGAATTTGTCTTAGCTACTCGTTTGGAATTACGTTATTCAAAAAAAGAAATTTTATCCTTATATGCTTCTAATGCGCCATTTGGTGGAAATGTAGTAGGTATTAATGCAGCTTCTTGGCGATACTTTGGAAAATCGCCCAATTTACTTTCTTGGGGAGAATCGGCGACACTTGCCGTTTTGCCAAATGCGCCTGCGCTCATTCATCCTGGACGCAACCGTGATGCGCTTTACGCAAAACGAAATCGCTTATTGTATCGTCTTTTAGACAAAGGTGCAATTGATTCGTTGACCTGTAATTTAGCCGAAATCGAGCCTTTACCAGATAATCCTTTGCCACTGCCAAGATATGCACCTCACTTACTGGAAAGAGCCAAACTTGAGTTTTTTAAACAAAATCCTAAAAAAGCCCACATTAAATCAACTATTGATAAAGAATTACAAAAATTCACGACAAATATTGTCAATAAACATCATGCGTTGCTCTCTGCTAATAGTATTCACAATCTTTCTGTTATGATTATGGAT
>CAZMEH010000486.1:0-1950 GCA_964564885.1 uncultured Saprospiraceae bacterium
GTATTAGGTATTAGGTATTAGGTATTAGGTATTAGGTATTAGGTATTAGGTATTAGGTATTAGGTATTAGGTATTAATTCACTGAAAGTGAATTAATTGGGTTTTGAACGTTAAAGAACCAAATTATGAAATATAGTTTTACACCAATTGAAGGTGATATATTAGTTATTGAATCCGATAATTTATTAAGTGGCTATGACAACAATATACTATTAAGGGAGGTGGAAAGTAAGATAGAAGCGGGTCTTCACCGTTTTATTATCAACCTGTCTGGCATTAAATACATGAATAGTCTTGGTTTGAGTTTTATGATTGCGGTTTTGACAAAATCTCGTAGCGCAGGAGGCGAAACGGTTATTTGCAACGTCAATGCTAAAATTGATGAACTATTAGCCATCATGAAGTTAAAATCAATTTTCTCTGTTTGTGATGATTTAGAATCTGCTATTCAGGTTTTCAATCAAGAAGAACAAGCTGTTTTGTCTGATTAAGAAAATTTTCAAAATAAAGTTTATCATTTCCTTGAATAGGTTGCAATAAAAAGCGTTCTTTGCGTGTCGTTTTTGCGGTTACAAAAAGATTGTTTTGTTAGTAATAATTTACTAGCTAAGCTTTTTTTTTTAACCAAAATTATACATGGAATGGCTGTTGATGTAATACTAGGACTTCAGTGGGGCGATGAAGGCAAAGGAAAAATTGTCGATGTTCTTGCTGAAAAATACGATATTGTAGCACGTTTTCAAGGCGGACCAAACGCTGGACATACGCTTAAGTTTGACGGAAAAAAGTTTGTACTTCATACAATCCCATCTGGAATTTTTCGTAAAAACCTTATAAATCTTATCGGTAATGGTGTCGTCATTCATCCTACAACGCTCAAAAAAGAGATGGATGGTTTGACTGCTGCTGGTGTTGAGTTCAGAGATAGAATCTTGATTTCTCAAAAAGCACACCTGATTATGCCAACACATCGTTTGCTAGATGCTGCTTCGGAAGCTGCAAAAGGTAAGGCGAAAATTGGTTCTACGCTAAAAGGTATCGGACCAACTTATATGGACAAGACTGGTCGTAATGGTTTGAGGGTTGGTGATATTCTTACGCCACAATTCAAAGCAAAATATCAAGCGTTACGTAATAAGCACTTGAATTTACTTCGTGTTTATCCTCCGATTAACCTTGATGATTTAGCTACACAAGAGCAAGAATGGTTTGATAGCTTAGAGGATTTGAAAGCATTGAAAATTGTCAATGGTGAGTATTATATTAACAATGCTATCAAAAGTGGTAAAAAAGTTTTAGCAGAAGGCGCACAAGGTGCAATGCTTGATCTTGACTTTGGAACTTATCCTTTTGTTACTTCTTCTAATACGTTGACTGCGGGTGTTTGTAATGGTTTAGGAATTGCGCCATCTCAAATTGGTGAAGTGATTGGTATTACAAAAGCATACTGTACAAGAGTTGGCGGAGGTCCTTTTCCAACAGAACTACATGGTGAAGTTGGCGAAGAGTTACGTAGAGTTGGTGCTGAGTTTGGTGCTACAACAGGTCGTCCTCGTAGATGCGGTTGGATTGATTTACCTGCGTTGAAATATGCTATTATGATTGGTGGTATTACTCAGATTGCTATGACTAAGATTGATGTGATGGATGGTTTTGATGAAATTTCAGTTGCCACTCATTATCATTATAATGGTCAAGTAACCGATGAATTGCCTTATGATTTGACTTCTATTGAGGTTCAACCAATTTATGAAACACATCCTGGTTGGAAAAAAGACCTAGACGGTGTGACGGAATATGACCAATTTCCAGATGCTGCTAAAAACTTTATCCAAAAACTAGAAAAATACCTTGGTGTACCAATTTCGATGATTTCGACTGGTCCTGAGCGCAAAAAATTAGTTTTTAGAAGCTAGTAAGTGTCGAGTATTAGGTAGTAAGTAGTAAGTA
>CAZMEH010000487.1:0-7851 GCA_964564885.1 uncultured Saprospiraceae bacterium
ACAAACGCTTTTTTAAGTTTTTCGCCTTTCCAACGTACAATACCACATCATTTGCATTTATAAATTTATAAATACCTGGCTGATGTGGCAATGTTGGCGCAATGGCTTTGTAATCTTCGGTTGTCATCTTTTAAAATTCAAATTCGCAATAAAATACTTCGACAAAGTAACAATAAAATGATGATTTTGATTACTTTTTAATTTAAAATTCCACTTGTGGAATATCCATTATCCACATCATTATCAATGCGCCCATTCCAACCAAAATCATTAAAGGTAAAAATAACTTAACTTGTTTTGCTGTAACATTCGGATTACCACTGAGGCTTGGTTTGCTAATTAATCCAGGATGTTTTGCAATAAATTCAGCACCATTTTTAAAATATACCCAACGAATACTCAGTATCCATAAAATAACTAATGAAGCATGAAATACCAAAACAATTGGATTCATCAACCTAGGCGTAAAGAATTCCAACGGACTATTCGTTAGACCAGATAAATTTCCTATTCCCATGATTATCCAAGGAATACTAAGGTATATTATATATCCTTTAACGTAGTCATCATATCCTTTTTGAAGTGCAGGGTTTTCAGCACTGTATCTTTTCAAATCGATTTTTAGCCAAAATCCATTTATGATAGTAATTAGAATAAATACTATCCAAAACTCTTTTAAAATTATTTCCATGTTAGTTTTTTAGAGGTTAAATTCAATCAATATGCTTTAATTAATCTTTCTCCGTATTCATTTTCCAACTCTTCTTTTGAAGTAAAAACATATAAATCTCGCTCGCACCAACATAACGAGCAAATTTATGTTGGTTCAAGCGATTAGACCTCAATTTTTAGTTAGTTATGCCGGTTCGAGCGTAGCAATTAGCTTAATTTTAAAACAAAAAACTCCCTTTCTGAATTATTCAGGAAGGGAGTTTTTCTTATGGAACTTATCCAATTAACATCAAGCTAAATGCTTGGTCGCAGTACCTAAAAACTGTACTTCTGCATTTGCAGCCATATCATTATCATAATTATCAAAATAAATAGTTGCACCTTCTCTACCTGCTTCGTAAAGACTATTATAGTTATCGTCACCAGAAACCACGTCAAAATTGGTGGCACTCACTTGGCAATCTGAAATTTGAATAGATCGCTTTACATCGTCTGGCGTTCTTGCAAATTCCCAATCTTGCGCCATCAATAAAGCAGAAATTGTACTTCCTATATAACTTTTTACCGTAAAAGGATGCTTAATGGTTTCTTTTTCATTCGTGTAAATGAAAAATCCAAGTGTTTCAGGGTTTGGTTTATTCTCATAATCATAAATGCTAATTGGGAAATTGTGCATCACGCCACCATCAGCAAACAAACCTTGAATATCTTCACTATTAATCAAAACACCTTCAAAAAACATTGGAATAGACATGGATGCTAAGACGGCTTTTGCAACTTCTAAATCAGGTGTATGGTTCGCATTACAAATATGTGTCGATTGTAAAACCATATTAGTAATGGTCACTGAAAGGTTTTTACATCCTTTTATTTTTGCTAAATCTGCAAAAGTTGCTTTTCTATTGTTGCACTTTTCTTCAATTTGGTCACCGAACCAATTATAAATATACTCACTACTATACAATCCGAAACGTCGGCGAAGATTAATCACTCTTTCAAGGTAAATGTTGGCTTTATTATATGTATCAATTGGATTCATAACCATATCTAGAATTCCCCTTGGAACGGGATAGATATCTTTTAACTCTTCGGTTAAATAAGGTTTATCAGATGGATCAATAGGTTCTTGTTGAATCTTTTTATAATCCAAAGCATTTGCCCGAGCTTTAACCTCTTCAAAAGAGTAACCCAAGCTAACCAACAAAGCCGTAATCGCTCCTGCCGAAGCACCAGCAACATTTTCAACTTGTTCCAAAATTCCTTTTTCATCAATAACTTCTAATGCACCTAAGTAAGCAATACCACGGATTCCTCCGCCTTTGAAGACCAAATTTTTAAAGGGATAGTTCATTGTATTTTCTTATTTTGAAGTGAAAATCTTAAGGTTCTAAGTTAATTAATTTTTACGCTTCACAAATAACCTTTTAATAATAAAGAGGCTAAAAGAGTCTTCTTAAATATAAGAATTTATTCGCAAAATTTAAAATCATCTTTTCACTTTCGTACTATCTAAACGCTGGAAACAAATCCAAAATACTTTCCTCATTCGCAGCACAAATACCACGTTCAGTGATCAAACCTGTAACATATTTCGCAGGCGTCACATCAAAACCGTAATTAATCGCAGGACTTCCCGCAGGCGTTATTAATACTTTTTTAAGTTCCGAACCATGTAAACCTTGAATGTATTTCACTTCATCCGCACCTCGTTTCTCGATTGGAATCTCTTTCAATCCATCACGGATATTCCAATCAAAAGTCGAGCTCGGTAACGCTACATAAAATGGTACATCATTATCAAAAGCCGCCAAAGCCTTCAAGTATGTTCCAATTTTGTTCGCCACATCGCCCGTTCTAGTCGTTCGGTCACTTCCGACAATCACCATATCAACCATTCCGTGTTGCATCAAATGTCCGCCAAGATTATCGACAATAACCGTATGCGGAACACCATGTTGTTGCAATTCGTAAGCTGTAATTCTTGCACCTTGATTGCGAGGACGAGTTTCGTCTACCCAAATATGAATGTCAATGCCTCGATTAAATGCTTCATAAATTGGCGCAGTAGCTGTTCCATAGTCAATACAAGCCATCCAACCTGCATTACAATGCGTCAAAATATTAACCGTTTCACCCTTTTTTTTGTTTGAAATGGTTTCAATTAAATCAACGCCATGTTCGCCAATACTTTTACAAAAAACGACGCTATCTTCTATAATTGCTCTTGCGGTTGTTAGTGCGATTTCGATTTTTTCAACATTATCAGATGCTTTATCAATCGCATTTTTAACTTTATCAATCGCATAAGCCAAGTTGACCGCAGTCGGGCGAGTATTTTTCAAAAGCTCAATCGCATCGTTCAAACATTCATCAAAATCAACACTATTTGCAGCTTCTTTGACCGCAATATACATTCCATATGCAGCCGTTCCGCCGATCAGAGGTGCGCCACGAACGTGCATTTCTCGAATTGAGTCAGCAAATTGTCTGGTAGTTTTTAAATCTTCGATAACCAATTTGTGCGGTAAATAACGTTGGTCAATGATTTGAATCGTATCAATATTTTTTTCCCAAATAGTTCGATAAGATTTATTTTCTATATTCATAATTTAGACGGTTCACGGTTCACGGACGGCTTCGCCTTGACGACAAAACTGTACAGTTATTAATTTATTTTTTCATTTATCCAAAATCTCCGTCAAGGCAAAGCCGTCCGTCAAGTGAAACGTCCGTCTACCATCAAGGCGAAGCCGTCCGTCTTTAAGCTGGCGGTTGCATCGTTGTTTTGCACTTATCGCAAGTTCTTAGTTCTTGATTAGAATAATATTTATCAAAAATAACGGGCATATCCGTTTCGATATTTTGAAGTGTAAATGGCTCTTGATACAGTTCGTTGTGGCAATTCTCACAGAACCAAGCCAAACCATCTTCCATTCCTGCTGAGCGTTTTTGCTCAATGACCAGACCAATCGTATTTGCGCCACGCTGAGGAGAATGCGGAATATTTGGTGGCAATAAATAGATTTCGCCTTCCCGAATATGAATATCTTTTGGTTCGCCATCTTCGATGACTTTCAAAACGATATCACCTTCTACTTGATAGAAAAACTCTGGCGTTTGGTTCAAGTGATAATCTTTACGAGAATTTGGACCACCGACAACCATGACAATATAATCACCGTTGTAAACACACTTGTTACCAACTGGCGGTTTCAGAAATTCACGATTATCATCAATCCACTGCTTAAAATTAATTACTGGAAATAACTTTGACATAGTTTTTTTAATTGATAATCCCAATATTTCGGATTAGCAGCAAGAATATTTCAAATAATTGATTGTCTAATTATTTATTATGAATTTTACTTTCATTTGTTGCCACGTAAAACCTAGCTGTCAGACGACTTTAAGTCGTCTGACAGCTCAATTCATTTAATTCCCGTCCAACCGGTAAAGCACGTGACAATAGATTTAAGACCGTGATAATCAATTTATTATTATTCTCTTTAACGCTAATTCGAGATTTTGGGACACGTTTAAAAATTGACAATTGACAATTGACAATTAATTTTTGATAAAAAATTCACCAAAAACGAAAACGTTGTCAATTATCCATTAAACTAGTTTTTATGATAAAAACCAAGTTCCTCTTTTACATTTTCTGGTAAATCTGGAAGTTCAGAACGAGGAATTAGAAGCGTTGAAATATTATGCAAGTCTTTGAAGATATGGTGCTCTTCTGCCGTTTTTTTCAAATAACCATGACCTGATGAACCACCTGTACCGATTTTTCGTCCGAGCATTCGCATCACCATTTGAGCATGGCGATAACGCCAAGTCGTTAATAATTCGTCCAAATCTACTAGACAAATCAGAAAACGATAAGGCAATTGCAACAAAGGTTCTTCATTGTACAAATTAATCATCAAAGCCGCTACCGTTGCATCATAACCCAAACGCTGCGAACCTTCTTTCATAGATTGTTCGTGTACTTTTGGATCAAGAATCGATTTGAAATAAGAATCCGTATTTCCCATCATGCGCAAACGCATTGCCTTTTCTTTTTCATCCAAATAGTCCGACTCTTTGATTGCTTTAGCTTCTTTTTCAACCATTCGCTCAACAGCGTCTTTGTACAACTCCAAAAACTTAAAATCACCCATTTTTAAAAATGGCAAGCGTTCCAACCAATCTTCTACTGCATGAAACAGCGTATTACCATCATCAATATCAGCCAATTCTTTGCGTTCCTCGTCAGAAAAGAATGCCGCATAATGATGTCCTGCATAAGTCATCCGTGAGCTATCTGGCAAACCAAGTAAGTTTTCAATCTTACGGAATTGATAACTTTGAAAACCTGATGCTGGAAACAAGTAATTACGAAAATCCAAGAAATCCAATGGCGTCATGGTTTCCATAATTCCAATGTGCTCAATCAACAGCTTGAAAATTTTAGAAACTCGAGTCAAGCGAGCTACTGCAATTCCAACTTTTCTATCATCGACAATCGGATCATCAAAAGTATCAATGACCGATTCTAGTTCGTGTATAATTTGCTTAAACCAAACTTCGTAACTCTGATGAACAACAATAAAAAGCATTTCTTCATGCGCAGGCTCTTCACCTACTTCCAAACTTCGCATTTTTTGTGCATCCAAAATCTTATCCAATTGCAAATATTCTTTGTAATGGATTGTGCTATATTTTTGACCTTTCTTTTCCATTTAGTTGTTTTTATTTTGTCCAAATTTAGCGTAAATATTTGTCAATTACACTTAGATTATTTTAAAATGAGGCGCTATTATGAAATACTAAAATAATGCTTAAAAAATTTATAATAAACAATACTATCTATTATCATATAGGCAAACATTTGTATTACTTTTTCTAAATTCTGCATTATGATTTTGTTCAAAGGTCATACTGCGATCAAAATTATTGCATAACCTGTTTGGTTTTTCCTTAAACAAGTTCATTATTAAAAATTCAATTATTCGTTAATTATACAAACGAACATATTTAATAAATAACTGATATTACGCAAAAAATTAAATCGATAGTCAACGTAATTAGTACTAGCTCTTCATTTAGTTTTTCCTGTAAAATCAGTGATTAAGAATTTTCTCACTTATAAAGTATCGAATGCCTTGAAGGTATCCGATGCTTTTTTATACAGTTTAGTGATTTTGTTTTTAAAAAATTCTTATTGGTTAAATTGTTATATTTGTCTCTTTATAAGATAATAATGATGTTTTTTTAAAAAAAAATAGATTCATCAATTAAGTTTGAAAACAACATTGTTGAACGAGTAGTAATTTAACAACTGTAGCAATCTTTTATCAAAATACATCTTAGATTAAACGAAAAAGACTCAATGGATAATAAAATAAAAATTGGAATAAGTGTTGGTGATATTAATGGTATTGGTTTAGAGGTTATTTTAAAAACGCTCATCGATGAACGTATCACAGATCTTTGTACACCAATCATTTATGGCTCATCAAAAGTAGTATCTTACCATAAAAATATTGTTGATTTAGATGTTTTCAGTTATCAAGGTATTAAGACCGCAGATCAAGCTAATCCAAAGGCTATCAATGTATTAAACTGCTGGAAAGAAAATGTGAATATTCACATTGGTCAAGCCAATCAAGATGGCGGAAAATATGCGCTTTTATCTTTAGAGAAAGCCGTGGAAGACCTTCAAAACAATAGTATAGATGCGCTTGTTACTGCTCCTATCAATAAGAATGCCATGCAAATGGCTGGTTTTGAGCATGTTGGGCATACAGAATATTTAACTAAAGCATTTAATGTTAAAGAGAGTTTGATGCTAATGGTCAATGACGGATTACGAATTGGTTTGGTGACCAATCATATTCCTATTCAACGAGTTGCATTAAAAGCCAATCAGCGATTGATTTTAAAGAAAATCCAAATCATGGACGAAACGCTTCGTCGTGATTTTGGAATTGATCGACCTAAAATTGCAGTACTCGGACTTAATCCGCACGCTAGCGATCAAGGTTTGATCGGCGATGAAGAAATGAAAAGCATCATGCCTGCTATTCAAGAAGCGAAAGATAAGTTCAATATTATGGCAATTGGTCCATATTCAGCGGATGGATTTTTTGGTTCGGGGCAATACCGCCATTTTGATGGTATTTTGGCGATGTTTCACGATCAAGGACTTGTTCCATTCAAGTTATTGTCCTTTGGTGAAGGAGTAAATTATACGGCAGGTTTACCCGTTATTCGTACTTCTCCCGATCACGGAACTGCTTTTGATATTGCAGGTCAAAATAAGGCAGACCCTTCTTCTTTTAGAAAAGCGTTATTTTTAGCGTTAGATGTTGCTAAAAATAGAGCAAACTATGAAGAAATGAATGCAAATCCGCTTCGTGGTAAAAAAGTTAAGCAAGTTGACGAAGACGTTAGCAAATTGCCGGAAGCTCCAACTGGACCTATTGTGTAAGTTTTGATACTATAAAACTTGATAATTTTCATAAATGTTATTTCTTATCGGATAGAGAATAGGTTCAATTTTGGAACTTATTCTCTATTTTTTATTCATCAAAATAAGAAACAAAATATTCATCAAAATAAAATGTAAAATAGAAACAAAAAATGGAGTAAATTGGCTTAATATTTGGTCATATGAATGTAAACAACTAGAATAAAATATCCACTACTACAACGCAACACATTTATTTAACCGAAAGAAAGAAACACAGGATTATGCTCGTTTTTATGTTTATAATAATACTATTCAGCCTAAGCTTATTCAATTTGATATCAGAAGAAGGTAGCCATTTCTATAAGAACAACCGATTTTGGATTACCATAGGATGTATGGTAACCATTGTATTTGTTACAAGTATGATAACTATTTAAATTATTTATCATGTATTCACACTAATCGTCAAATTAACATACAACGTTATTTTATTTTTTAAAAATAGTCCTAAAGGGTTTTTGAAAACCCTTTAGGACTATTTTAGTTTTATTTTGGCAAATTAGAACAGAGATCAAGAACAAACAGTAATTCCTAAAATGGCTAATTCATTGATTATCAATAAAAAATAGAAAAAGAATCTCTATCCTCTCTTATAAAAAATGTACAATAACATGTACCTCCTATTAATATTCATTTACTTTCAAACCTTTTTATGGCTCTTT
>CAZMEH010000488.1:0-7525 GCA_964564885.1 uncultured Saprospiraceae bacterium
TATACCTTCCATTAAACAAAAGTAACAATTAGTTTATTATTTTTGTCAAAGTACTTATTGTTTAAGACGAAACGTGATTTTTTTATACTGTTTCAAAAAACAGCAATAAAATAGCGAGTTCTCACCACTAGGCAATATAGCAGCCTACACCGTAATTTCTATTCTATTATCTTCTGGATCTAGGATAACACTTTCATAATAGCCGTCACCAGTCGTACGAGGTTCGCCGATAACCTGATAGCCAGCTGAACTTAGTTCCTCTGTCAATGTATCTACTCTTTCTTTACTACCAACCGACATCGCAAAATGAATCAAACCCATACTTTGCATCATCACATTATTTGCATTGTTTGGAATATTGGGCATTTGCATTAATTCTAATCGACAACCTTCGCCAAATGAAATAAAGTACGAATGAAACTGCTTATTTGAATTAATATATTTTTCGTTAGATGTTCCATTGAAATATTTTTCGTAGAAAGCTCGCATTCCTTCTAAATCCTTCACCCAAATGGATAGATGTTCTATTCTCATTATCTTTTTATTCTCACAAAAAAAGCCATTCCGAACGTTCGGAATGGCTTTTCTAGTGTTTTTTAATTTATTATTGTTTCAGTAAAACGTATTAGAGCAAACAAATCACTGATAACAAATCACCCGTAACCAATTCCTATCTAATCAATGTAACATCTCCTTTGTAGGGAAAGATTTCACCATCGGAGAATCGTACTTCAATAAAATATACAAAAACATCTGGCGTGAGCAGTGATCCTCCTATTCTACCATCCCAACCGTCAATATAACTACCTGGTGCAAAATTATTTGCAGAATGCACTAATTGGCCCCATCTGTCAAAAACCTTGAAGGTCAATACTTCTTCCACACCAGTTCCACCGTAAACGATGAATCTATCATTTCGACCATCACCATTTGGAGTAAATCCTGTTGGAATAAATACACGTCTATTCTTGTCTATTACAACAATAATATCATCCGTCGCTTCACAACCGTTTGTATCAATTACTGTTACAAAATACTCTGTGGTACTCGTTGGAGTTACTGTAGGATTTGGACAATCAAAGCACGTCAATGTACTATCTAATGATTCCCATTGGTAAATTAATGAATCTGTTGTATTTATAAACGCTTCCAATTCTATGCTTTGTCCTAAGTCTAATTCTACATCTGGACCTAAGTCAACAACGATTAATGGCGGTTCTTCAATAAGAACAGATTCTACGAAAGTACAACCATTTGCATCTTCCACCGTAACATCATAGTTTCCTCCAAACAAACCAAAGAAAATAATTTCCGTTGGCAAGAAACTTACACCATCTATTGAATAAGAGTAAGGACCAAAACCGCCAAGTACGGTATCTACCTTAATTCGTCCATCTTTACCGCCATTACAGCTGGTTGGAGTAGTTGATATTTGAGCAACTAATATTAATGGATCACTCAAGAATGTACTTGCATTTGTAGTACAACCATTCGCATCCGTTACTGTAACGCTATATGTTCCTGCTGTTAAATTATTTGCCGTATTAGTAATAGAACTACTTCCAGACCATTGGTAAGAATAACTTGGTGTACCTCCGCTTGGAACAACCAAAACAGCACCGTCATCACTATTATTACATAATGGATCTGTTGGAATAATTGTGTCAATCACCAAAACTGGTGGTTCATTAACCGTAATACTAATTGGTGTTAAAGCGCAACCATTTACATCTGTTACGAATACTTCATAAATACCTGCCGTCAATCCAATTGCTGTTGAACTGTCTTGAACTGGTGTTGTATTCCAAGTATAACTATATGGTTCTGTTCCGCCACCTACACCGATTGTTGCACTACCGTCATTTCCACCAAAACAACTAACTGTTCCTGATTCTATACTTACAGGAACTAATGGATTAACTGAAGTAACAATGACCGTATCAGATGCTTGACATCCTGTTTGGTCAGTCGCTACTAGAATATGTTGACCAACACCTAATTGACTTGCGGTCTGTCCTGTTTGTTGTCCGTTATCCCAAGAGTAAGTAAAACCATCAGCACCACCTGTTACCGTTGCAGTAGCCGTTCCATCAGAACCGCCATTACAACTTACTTGTGTAAATGCTATATCAATATCAATTGCTGGAGGAGCAAGAATAGTTACATCATCGTTGAAAGTACAACCATTTGCATCTGATACCGTAACGGAATACATTCCTGCTAATAATCCTGTGATGGTATCGCCTGTTGTATTTGCAGTACCGCCAGACCAAGCAAAGAAATACGGAGCTGTTCCGCCAGTCATCACAATAGAAGCTTCCCCATTTTGAAAATCAGCACAAGCTAAATCTACTTGACTAATTACACCAGAAATCGGTATCGGATCAGTCAAGGTGTAAGTTTGAGCTAAGCTACAACCTAAAGAATCTGTGATTATTAAATCATATATTCCTGCGCCAAGTCCTGTTATTGCGTTTAAAGTGTCGTTGACTGGATCTGTACTCCATGAGTAAGAAAGAGCGCCAATACCGCCACCTACTGTTACTGTAATTCCGCCATCTGTATCACCAGCACAATCTAATTGATTGATGACTACGTTATCAACAATAATCGGAGGATTCTCTGTCAATGTGATACTGTGTATAATCACACAGTTATTAGAATCTGTAATCGTTACATTATATGTTCCTGCTACTACATTAATTATTGTCGCCGAATCAGATCCACTATTATCCCAAACATAAGTGTAAGGCATTACACCACCTGTTACGCTAATAGTTGCTGCACCTGTTGCACCGCCATTACAATCAATATTTGTTGTACTTTGCGTGGCTACACCTAATGCAGTTGGCTCATTTACAACAATTGAATCTACCGAAGAACAACCTAAAATATCTGTTATTGTTAAATAGTAAGTTCCTGCCACTAAATTATCTGCTGTATCTATTAATAATGAATTATCATGTGACCAAGCATATATATAAGGTGTGTTAGCAGCACCGCCTACTGTTGTTACTGTAGCAATAATTCGACCTGTTGCATCTCCATTACATAAAACATCAACGCTATCTAAGTCAATTTCAATTGATTTTAATTCTAAAATAGTAACAGAATCTACCGCTTCACAGCCATTATCATCTGTAACTGTAACGTAATACATTCCAGAAGCTAAGCCTGTTGCAACCGAGTCGTTCAACGCTGGCATATGACTCCAAGAATAATTATAATCATTAAATATGGTAGTTCCACCTACTGGAACTACTGTTGCTGTACCATTTGCACTTCCATCACAATCTGTACTCATCGTATCAGTCATCGTAGTCGTGAGCACAACTGGTTCTGAAAGCATCAGTGTTTGTGTTCCTGTACAATTGTTTGCATCAGTGATAGTTACAGTATAAGTTCCTGTGCCTAAATTCACAATTGTATCCGTTGTAATACCTGTTGTTCCGCTAGACCAAGTATAAGTAAATGGTGCTGTTCCGCCAGCAATAGAAGCGACAAAAACAACGCTTGACATATCTCCATTACAAAGAACAGGCGTAGAATCTAAGTTTGCTATAATTGCGCCTGGGTCAACCAAAGTAATCGCTGGTGTATCTGCACAACCATTAGCATCTGTTACGATTACACTATAAATTCCTTCTGCTAAACCTGTCGCAGTAGTTGTTGTATTTGCTGCATCGTGTGACCATACGATTGTTAATGGAGCAACTCCACCGACAATTGAAAGACTAAGTGCACCATCAGATGCGCCATCACATGAAATCGCTGCACCATTGAAATTACTTGTTGTTGCCAATGTAGCGTTAACTACACCAGTACAAGGAAATGGACAAGCATTCATCAAAGCTTGAAAAGACATTGGAATACTACATCCGATAGCATCCGTTACCGTTATAGTATAAGTTCCAGGTCGTGGTACCGTAAATGTTACTGTTCCACCGTGGTCAACTGGAGGCGCATTTGTAACTGTTCCAACAATAGTTGCGTCCGTTGTCAAAACAATACTGATATTATAATTTGTATTATCATATTGAGGCGCACCTCCGATGATATCAAATGAACCATCACAAATAGCAGTATTTAGATTACTTGCTTGTATTTCATTAAGGAAAACAACTGGAAATGCTGCTCCTATGTTAACATTCGTACATTCATTTGGTGTACCTACAGCTTCAAATGCACTTCCTGCATGATTATCTATGGTAATTGGAGCAAACCATAATTCTCCTGTACTACCAACACCACCAAGTATATTTTGATAAAGTAAACCATCGTTATGAATACTTACATTACCATTAATATCTGTGTTTCCAACTAAGTCAAAACCTGCTGAACTACCACTTTGATTAACAATATTTGGATCAGAAGCAATAGATGCGATATCATTCGTTGGTGTAGTTGTTGGCTGACTTGTGTACATTACATAACCTAAGCCAGAAGGTGTTGCTGTATTTGGATCACCCGTTAGAATGGCGTTCCCATCATGCATCACTAATAATGAATCTCCAAAACACAAGAAAGCAGTATTTCCACTTTGTGCTGTTGTTCCAAGATTAGTCGAAGCCGTACCTGCGTCATCATTACAATTAACACAGCCAAACATATCAACCGAAAAAGTTCTTGTTGCTCCATTATTATCTGTAACAATAATATCATAACTACCTGCTTGAGGTACTGTAAATTCTAATAAACTATTGTGTGTAACGACTGCCGTAGAAGGACTAATCGTTGCTGTAATGGCTGGATTTCCTGTTAAGTGTACCGTAATTGTATAATTACTCGCATCCCATTCTGGAGTTCCACCTCTTAACCGTATTCTTGCGACACATAAATCACCGCCTGGTATTGCTGGATTAGCAAAACTAAACGTGTCTATTTGATTTAAAAATACAATATTGATTTGTTCGGAAACAGCTACATTAATACATTCATCAGGATTTCCAACATTTTCTGTTAGATCCTGATTAGCGTGATCATCTAACGTCATTGGAGCGAACCAAAGATGAACAGGACTACCTGCATTAAATGTAGTTTGATAACCTCCTAAATTCTGAAAAGTAGCATTACCTGCAATAGATGTTCCTACTACACTTTGAGAATAAGCTGCATCAGCGTTAATATCTGCTGCTGTTGTACCAGTTGCCGTGGCAGGCGAACCAACATAAATTCCCAGGTCAAATCCTGAAGGAGTAGCTAAATTGCCATCATTACTTGCATCACCATTGGTATGTACAAAATCGACTGTAGCTCCAAAGTTGATGAAATTGATAACACTATTGCTAATTGCTACTCCACCAACAGTTGTTGCCAAATTACCAGCATCGTCTGTACAAACCAAAACCTTTGTGGTCTTAGCAGGTTGTATTTTTTGGACTTGTCCCGTGTATAGCCAATTTACTACTGAAAAAGTGGTAGGCATAGGCTGTTTATCTGTACTAATGTTCAGATATTCGTGAACGTTTGCTTGGGAGTAAGTAGCAAAAACGGTCAGAAAAAAGATAGTATAAATAAACCTCATATCTTTCATGACGATAAATTGATGTCGAAATTGATAAATGTTATTTGTCTCTTGAGAAGCGTTTATATTAATAGATCATTGAAAATGGACGATAGACAATTTTTATAAAGATAATTATTGTTGTTAGTCTAATTTCTTTAATCTGCAATATAATAATAAAGTAACCTATTGTAATGGCTCTATTAATTAGAGCTAGATTGCTTTTGTTGTGCTTTTTTTATTCTTAATTCTTTCTCTAAACGAGTAATCTTATCTGTTATAAAAACAGGTCTTCTAGCTACTGATGTAGCATAAAGTTGTTGTAACATTTTATCTGTAGTTGCTATCTGCTCTGCCAATGTTGGTCGTTTAGCATTAGGAGCATATTCTACATGCGTTTGTTTGGGAGGTGGATTTTTTTGAGCAATTTCCTCAGCGGTTAGTTTGTGACTACTAAGGTTTTGTGCATAAGTGGACGTTGCAGATAATGCAATGATAGTACAACTCAATAAGAATAATATTAACTTTTTCATTGACTTCGTAGATTTTCCTTATGATATATTCGATGTTTAAAATTGATAAAGTACAGAGTAGTTCACCAATTTTTCTACGAATATAATTTATATGTTCGTTTATGTAATGAACATATAATGATTTGAACGTTTATATTTTTTCTTTTTCCCAATAACTTCATTAAAAAGGAACTCCGTAATTCAACTATGAAGTGATTTTCTAATTCGTTCTTGTAAAAAATAAAGTCGCCTAAATCTTCAACTTATTATTTGTTTATTGCTTAATAAGTTGCTTTCAAACAACTTCTAAAAAATCAAAAGTACATTATAGCCTTTACAAAAACAAAAAAGGCTATAATAGCCTGTTTATTAAATCATTAAAAAGCAATTGAGAAGACCGCATTTAATGAACTTATCCTCAATTTTGTTTTCAAAATGACTTATTGTCTAACGTTAGTTGTGAAAGTCTTATTGCAAAGAATATCTAAGATTTGATTGGAAAGGAAGGAAGCGAATATGAACGGCAGAATATCCTAGTTGGATATTCTGCCGTTTGATTAGCTTTAATCTTTGGTAATTTTTACAGAAAATAAAGAACTAACAATAGAAGCATTTTAAAAAAAATTAGCTGTTATTTAGAATTTATAACCCAAACCTACACCCATTGTAGTCGCTGTTCTAACTTTATCACTAAGATCTTTGTCGTACCTTAAATCATAAGTAAAGTTAACTGTAATAATTTTTAGAATATTTGTGCTAATAATATTTGACCATTTTACATCTACGAATTGAGGATCTTTCAAATAATTTGAAAACAACTCAATATTGGTTTGGTAAGTAATATTTTTTTGAATATTATAACGAACCGTTCCTAAAACAGATGCACCAAATTCTAATTGAAAATTATCACCAGCATAATTAGCATCTGCTACTTGTTGGTCCTGAACGATAATAAATTTTGCCGTAGCAGGTGAAATATTCATGGCGATTTGAATTTTTGACTTCTTGTCACCTTTTGAATATTTCATACCCAGTCCAACTAAAATTTCTCCTGGTGCAAAAAAGCTAGAGATAACACTATCTCTTTGACCTGAAATTAAGCCATTGATTTCTGTTGGCGTCCATTGCGTTTTCACACTCAATGCCATAGAATAGTACCAATGGTCTTTTGCCTGTAAACCCGCAAGTGACAATAACTCTAATTTATCCAATGTTTTTACAAAGTCTGGATTGACTGAAGTCCTTTGAGATGTATATTGTGCTAACAAATTGTTGTCCCAAGAAATTTTATCTTTCTTATATTTTGCAAAAGCATTGATTAATGCACCAACCGTTAGATTACTTTCGCCACCATCCTTAGCAGACCATTCTGGTGAAAATGAAGAGGATAAAAATGTTAAACTTGCGTCACCGCCTATTTTCCACGGCTCTTCGTCCTTTTTCACATCGTCTTGTGCATAAGAAAATACGGAAAACATTAAAAATAACGTAGATAAACAAAGTGTAAGAA
>CAZMEH010000489.1:0-6085 GCA_964564885.1 uncultured Saprospiraceae bacterium
TATAGCGTATGCCAACATCTAACCATGTTGCATCAACCGTACGGTCGGGATATCCTTTTTGTGCTTTTTCTCCGTTCCAAACGCCAATTGCTTCTTCTATTTTAAACTCTAGCGGATCTAACTGTGTTTCGATTTTTGATTGAATGGTAGGAGTACATGCTAGAAAGCATAATGTTATTGCGATGGCAACTGTTATTTTTATTCTCATGGATAGCTTTTTTAATTAGATGATGAAACCTGACACCTATAAAAAAACTCCTAATTAATACTTAAGGAAAGCATTAATTAGGAGTTTTTTAGTAAATTTATTCTGTTTCTGGCAGCTAAAGTAGTTCTTATTAGAGTAAGTCTATTGGCGAAATATTATTGTTTCTTACTATATACGCATCTGGAAATTGCTCTCTAACCTTGTATAATAAGCCTGTAGCTTCTGATTTGGTTCTGTACGCACCCGCTCTTAATTTATAATATGGTGCTTCATAGTTCCAATCTACCGCTGTAGTTGGGTATGTATTAAGGAAAACGCCTTTGAGTTCTGTGATTTTAGCTCGATTATCACTTGATAAAATTTGTACTGACCAGCCTTTTATAGTTCTTATACTTTTATTGACTTGTTTTTCTTTATCAAGTAATCGCTGTATGTCATCACTCTGAACAATAGTCACTTGCGCTTGAGCATAATTTAAGAATCCAATAAGAACGACTAAAATAAAAACAATTATTCTCATAGTTTAATGATTTCTAAACTTGCTGATGCTCCTAATCTGTTTGCACCTGCTTCTAATAAATCTTTTGCTTGCTGCTGGGTTCTAATTCCTCCAGACGCTTTTATTTTCATTCTAGGGTTAACTATTGATTTTAAATATCTAATATCTTCCGAAGTAACTGGAGTTCCCTGCTGACCTGTTGAAGTTTTGATATAATTAGCTTCTACATCATTACAAATTTTGCAAAGTTGTTCGATTTCGGATTTAGTTAACAACTCTATTTCTAGAATAATTTTCACTATTTTTCCTCGTAAATGTGCTGCTCTAGTCATACTATCTATATCATTTCTGACATAACTCCAATTACTTTGCTTGATAGCACAGATATTTACTACTGCATCTAACTCGTCAACACCTTCTACTATTGCTCGTTTTACTTCTTCGACTTTAGCTGGCGTTGTAGAATATCCCATTGGATACCCTATAACTGTCGCTACTTTAGTTAAACTATCCTCTAGTTGCTTTACAGCTTCTTTTACATAGTAAGGTGGAACGCAGACAGATGCAAAACCATAAGTTTTAGCTTCATCACAGAGTTTTTGTATATCTGTAAAAGTGCAATTGGGTTTGAGTATAGTGTGATCTATTTTCTTTGCTAATTCTTTATTGAACATTAATCTTCTTTGTTTCCTTGATGTTGAATGATTTTAATCAATCATTTTGTGGTTAACCTGATTAGTACCTAACAAGTTATGCACTATCGAATTTTAATAATCAAGTGCGTGACTTTATTAATCTGCAATATAATGCAAAAAAGCGCATTTATGAAGCATTTAAATAGATAAAATGTATATATCAATATAAAAAGGAATTTATTAATGAACTACTAAAATTAATAGTTCATTAATAGATTCCCTTTTGTGTTTAATACTATAAAGTACTTGAAATAACCTAGCACTAATCTACAGGTCCATCTGCACTGAATGCCTCTAAATCAAATACTAATGTAAAGCGCAACGTGTTATTCAATGGGTTATTGATATTAGTCGTTGGAACTAAGTATGAAATATCAATACCGAATACATTGTATTTCAAGCCAATACCTGCTGTAAAATACTGTCTGTTACCTTTAGTTGGTGCTTCATAGTAGTAACCTGCTCTTACTGCAAATTGCTTGTTGTACCAATATTCTAAACCTGCTGAAAACATCAATTCGCTCAATTCTTCGCTTCCTCCACCTGGAGCATCTCCAAAAGAACCAAAGATAGCCTCTGCTGTTCCTAATTGCTTATAATCAAGGATTGCATCACCGTCTAAGTTGTCTTCAGTTGGTGTTGGAACTAATAATTTATTTACATCAACAGCAATTGCAATAGTATTGAATTCGTCAATATCCATCTCTAATGCTGCGCCCAAACCAAGGTTTGTAGGAATATAATCTCTATTCTCCGCTTCATCAGTATAAGCGATTCTTGAACCTACATTAGTGATTGCGCCTCCAATTCTCAAACGAGAGTCATATTCAGAAATGCTAATATCATCTTGATAAGTAAAAGAAATATCACCTGCTACTGCTGTTCCTGGCTTGTACGTATTTCCAGCAAATGTACCAACTGCTAATTGTGAGTAAATGAATTTCAAACCTGCTGCAGCAGAAATCTTTTCACCTAACTTACGAGCATAAGTACCTGTAATTTCATATTCACGAGGACTTGCCGTTTGCAACGGATCACCATTCTCATTCGTGAACTGAATATTACCTAAATCAAAATAACGCATACTCAAACCTATAGCTTGATCTTTGTCTATCTTATAATATCCAGATAAAAATGCTAGATATACATCTTTTAATTGCAATTGTCTTAGCCAAGGCGTGTAAGTTACAGATATACTCATTTCGTCTTCTGCAAATGCTATTTTTGATGGGTTTGCCCACATCGTAGCAGCATCTGGAGAAAGCGCAATACCTACATCTCCTAAAGCACCTGTTCGTGCATCTGGAGCAATTCGCAAAAATGGGACAGCTGTTATTACTGTGTTAACGTCTTCAAACTGAAGTGTTTGAGCTGTCATGTTTTCGGTTGGCAATAAAAATGCTATACCTATCAATAGCAAAACACTCTTTAACATATTCTTCATAATAATTAGGAATTGAAAGGGTATCTTATCTAAAAAAAATAATTAGACTTTTTTTTACTATAAAAATCCTAATTGTTCCTCTTTCGATAAAAAAAATTTTAGCAAATATATATTTATTATAACGAATTATAATTATTTTAAAATAACTAATTTCTCAAATTGACTTGCAGATGCTAATGTTCCATCGCTAGTTTCTGTCCCAACGCTTACCTTATAAACGTAAACGCCTCGACCTATCCTGTTTCCAAAATCATCTGTTCCATCCCATTCAATGCCTGTTACACGATAGCCGTCAGGCTGTACATCTTCTTGAATGGTCTTCACTAAACGACCTGAAACTGTAAATATTTGAACTTGAACCGTCATTGGCTGGTTAGCTAAATTATGTTCAAATTGAAATTCTGTCCTTGTTGTAAATGGATTTGGATAATTCAATACATGATCAAGCGCAATACCGCCATCTGATGCAACAATGAATTCGGTGTAACCTTCTCCAGAGTTATTTGAAATATCCCAAGCCTTTACTTTTATTACATGTCTACCTTCTTCAAGTTTAGAAAGTGGATAACGTACTTCTCCTTTTTTAAAATTATCCAATTCTGACTCATAAAAGTCATTTAAAACATAAGTACTTGAAGTATTTTCATTTAAAACACCTGTTAAATCATGTCCTATACCTGTTCCTGTTGTATTAATTCCAAAGTCATCTTGTAGCTTCACATACAATGTAGGTGAATTATCTGTCATTCCTCCAAATACAAAATCATCATTATTCATATAAACTTCTACAATTGGTGGATTGTCGTCAGATACAGCATCCGCATTTGTTCCGCCAATCACAATTCCACTATGATGACCTGCTGCATCTAGTGATGAACCATCATCTGCATAATAGCTGATTTTTCCTTCTCCAAACGCATAGTTAATATCTTTTGGTACAATAAATGAGAATTTAAATTGTCCGTTTGTAACACTTGCTCTTCCTTTAAAAAGAACCGTTTTTTGTATGGTGTAATCTCTTGGAGTACCTCCGTCATGTCCTAAAGTCTGTCTAACTATTCGTTTATCATAAACGGTTGGATATATAATTCCATTAAAGGAGGACAATTCAGAACTATCTTCATTAGCAATATAACCTTCAATAGTTACCTCTTGTAAAGCACTAATCGTATCCGCATTAGAAATAGGCAAACCATTTACTTTTGTCGTCAATACATTATACTTAGGATAAGCTAAAGTCTGCGACGGATCACCAAGCAATGTAAATTTTCTACTATTTGCACCTCCAACCAAATTCTTAGAATAGCTTAATATATCACCTAAACTCGGTACTTCTCCATTCTCCTTTTGAAACATCTTATCAAATACTGCATCTGTCAGTTTCTTATTCGAAGTTGTAAAAACGGCTCTTACTGTGGTAAATAATGCAATTGCGCCTCCGTTTTCTTTCATTAAAATAATTTCGCCCGCACTATTAATGTCAGGATCATCAAACGGTGCAAATGAACAAGTTGCGGTCACAAACAATGGCAATTTATCTGTATTTTGCCAGCTTTGAATATGAGGAATTTGCAAAATACGTTCTTGCGCCAAACCATCTTCACCACCGTGTCCCATGTAATTAACTGTGAAATTTCCTTTAAACATATTGTTATGCAAAGCTTCTGTTACTCCTGGAATCCTATCGCCACCATGTGTAGAAACCTGTGGATAAGCATCTAAATAGATTTTATCTAAGTTTTTAACAGGATTATTTGCCCATGTTTTATTAGCTATCTCATCTGCATCATTTAAATGCGTATGTCCATCTTCATCGTCTGCCATGAATGTCAATCGGTTTTTCCAATCGCCTAACATCGCAGGATCCGTATCATACTTAATGATTTTATTAACGACTACTGTTGCTTCGTCCAATGTACGGACAGGTAAGCGACCAATACCAATATCTAAATTTCCTGTGTTAATATTTCCACCTTCTATAATATCCAATAAGGCGAAATAATCATCCGTGTTGTATGCACTAATCGGATGAGTTGACAATGCCGTTTCAAATACTGGAATATAATTATGGTTATTTTGATTGTTCTTAATATTCTTATAATCAAACGATGCATCACCAAAAAGTAACAAGTATTTGTAATTAGAAAATTCCTCGTATAAATACTTTGAAAAATCTCTCAAAGCCGTTAAATCTGGATTTCCAGAACCAAACTCATTGTAAATCGCTTCTATATCAACCGCTTCAACAGAAAGATTGCTATGAGACGCACGATGTGTCGCTAGTTTTTCTGCGTGTGCCTTGAATTTCTTATGATAAACAATCACTAAATCTGGGTTAGAAAGGCTACCGTGTAGGTTCTGATTAACAATTGTATCAACAGCAATTGGCGTATAATAATTTGCGCCATTAAATGCGACAAACTCTTTCAAATCTGTCGTGACAGCTCCAAATGTAGCTATATTCCCATTTGTGTTGAAAGCTTGACTTTTAATATTGTAGGGATCAGTAATGTCCCAGATTCTTACGTTACCAATATTAGAAGCAGTCAAATTAAAGTCCGTGACCGCCTGCCCTATCGTTCCAATATCTCTAAACAAAAACTGGCTAGCAGTCATCGTCAATTGGCTACGAGCGTTCAATGTCAAATAATCTAACCAACCTTCCGAATCTGTTGTTGGCTTATTGTAGTTCAAGTTGACATTGATGTTACTACTTGAACTAATAAACGAAGACTCTTTTTCTCCTATTTTAGCATACCATCCTTCTACATTGTTTGTTGCTGGAGCAATATCAACCGTATATAAAGGATTACCATTTACAGATACATCAAACTTACTTCCTACTCCAATTGAACGACCGATTGCTCTCATGCTCAATTTCACAGAAGAAGAACTAACAAGGTTTGGAACAGCAAATTGGAAATCACGAGAAGTTGTAAATTTGAAAGACTCACCAACCCAAAGTTTACCAGATGCGGTAGCGTAAGTGTATTTATCCAAAAGGTTTAATTCCTCTTTTTCATAATGCTGATATATATTGCAAGTAGAAGTAGAGTAAGTTGCACCCGACTCAGACGATTGACTCGCCATTCGTTTTCCGTTGCCACTACTGAATTTTATAAAATAATGATTCCTATCAGTATACAAATTCATTTCATGTCTAAAAACTTGGTCTACATCATCATATCGCCATTTATTTGCAGCTTCTCCATAAAATAAAATGTAATCACCTGCATCAA
>CAZMEH010000490.1:0-3439 GCA_964564885.1 uncultured Saprospiraceae bacterium
TATAAACAACTAAATCATCGTTGTCAATTATCAATTAAAGAAAACCTTATCCATTAGATTTACGATAATCAGCTAAGAATTTCTCTAAACCAATATCAGTCAAAGGATGCTTCAACAAGCCTAAGATAGCACTCAACGGACAAGTTATCACATCAACACCTAATTGAGCACATTTTACAATATGCAATGAACTACGGATAGATGCGGCTAAAACTTCTGTTTGGTAACCTTGAACATGGTAAGTATTCACCAAATCTTCTATTAATGCCATTCCGTCCCAAGTCAAATCGTCGATACGACCGATAAATGGAGAAACATAAGAAGCTCCTGCTTTTGCTGCTAAGATCGCTTGACCAACAGAAAAAACCAAAGTACAGTTTGTTCTAATTCCTTGAGCGGTGAAATGAGACATTGCCTTTACACCATCTTTTATCATTGGAACTTTAACAACGATGTTTTTGTGCAATTTAGAAATAATCTCTCCTTCTAGTACCATTCCTTCAAAATCTGTAGAAATGACCTCTGCGCTGACATCACCATCAACGAGTTCACAGATTTTACGGTAATGATTCAAAATATTATCTTCTCCGCTAATGCCTTCTTTAGCCATTAAAGAAGGATTAGTTGTTACGCCATCTAATACGCCCAAATCACGAGCTTCCTTGATTTGGTCTAAGTTTGCTGTATCTATAAAGAATTTCATTCTTGACTATTATTTTACAATTTGAAAAACAGATTTCAGTTTGATGCAAATGTAGGAAAAGTTCGTAAATTAAAAACTAAGAAATAAACATAAAAAAAATAAACACTTGATTATCAAGTATTTACTGTTTAATATTAATTAAAGATTTATTGAATTGAAAACTTGGAGAAACTTAGGATTGGAAAGAAAAAAATTTGAATGTACCGACCGCTCAACTACCTGCCTTTGCTGCGTTTCCACCCTGGAGGATTGAGCAGGAGCTGGTCGTACACCCAGTGCAAATATAAGATCTTTTTTTTAAACATCCAATAGTCTTTGAAAAGAAAGTGAAAATAATTCTACTGTTTATGGCTAGAACTCGCTATTCTATTGTTTGAACGAAACGACCGTTCAGCGCAAGGTTTCAATACAACAGTAGAACGACAAATTAACCAAGATTAGATTTGATGCGACTCGCAATTTCAACAAGTTCTGAATGGTCGATTTTTAGCTTTGGTTGCTCAAATGAAATATCTTGAAGTGTATTGATAGGAATCAGGTGAACATGTGCATGAGGCACTTCTAAACCGATAACTGTCATTCCTACCCTATCGCAGGGAAACGTCTTTTTAATCGCCTTAGCCACACGTTTTGCAAAAACCATTAAACCAGCAATGTCATTATCTTCTAAATCAAAGAATCGATTGGTCTCTACTTTTGGAATAACTAAAGTATGACCTTTTTGGATTGGAAAAATATCAAGGAATGCGTAATAGTCTTCTGTTTCGGCAATTTTGTGAGATGGAATTTCGCCATTGACTATTTTAGAAAAGATGCTTGCCATTAGATATGGTTTAAAATGGAGGTTATCTTTCTAGCCTCGTGAAAAACTAGAAAGATTTTAATACTAAAAAGAAATATCAGTCACTTTAAATTTCATGATGCTTCTTGGTGTTGTGATTTCAGCAATTTCACCAATTTTCTTGCCTAAAAGACCTGCTCCAATAGGAGAGGTAACAGAGATTTTTCGTTCTTTAAGGTTTGCTTCGGTTTCAGAAACAAGCTGATAAGTGAATACCATTTTGTTCGCTAGGTTTGTAACCGTTACTTTCGAAAATACAACCGCTTTTGAAGTGTCTAAGTCTTTAGTGCTAAGTACACGAGCATTAGCAAATACCTTTTCTAATTTATTAATTTTTAATTCTAATAAACCTTGTGCATCTTTTGCTGCATCATATTCTGCATTCTCAGATAAATCGCCCTGTGCTCTCGCTTCTGCTATTGCTTGTGCAGCACCTCTTCTACCGTCTGATTTTAATACTTCTAATTCGCTTTTAACTCTATCGTATCCTTCTTGTGATAAATATTCGTACGCCATAACGCTCTCTCTTTTAAAATATGCATATTTTGCTTCAAGGAATAAATCATTGAAATAAGATTTATTTACATATTCTTCATCCGCTTCGTTTCAATTCAATTCGGATGGTGTCTTTAAAGTACAAGTACGGATTTTTGATTATCTGAATATGTTCAAATAATCAAAAATCCGTTCTGTGTTTATCAATAAAAGAGAAGAACGTTTCAGCCGTAATGGTAGAAACGTTCTTCTCTCGTGTTATCGTAAATATAATACAACTTAATTGAAAATAAAAATTATATAGGGCTTTTATTGATTTCTTGTAAACTCCTAGTATAGATACTATAGAACACTAAATATACTAATATTGACAAAAAACAATCCTTTTTAGTAAAATTAATTTACTAAAGAGCTAATCTAAGACCTACATTGAAATTACCTCCAAAAGTAGTTGTTTCTTGATAAGAAACATCAAGACCTACTGTATTTTCAGGCTTATCTTTATTAAGTGCTAACTGTAAAGAAACACCTGCTGCTAAACCAGTATAAATAGAAGGACCAATATCTGTATTTTGATTTAATCCAAGTTCTGTTTTATACCCAACTCTTGCCATAAATATGTTATTGAAATTGTACTCAACTCCTACACCCGCCTCATCACGAGAGAATGAATTAGAAGCAAAATTTCCCATAGCAGTCAGGTCGTGTTGGTCTGCTAATTCAAACTTATATGAAACACCTAAGTTCAAAACTGTTGGTAATTCATAACGAGCAGCTCTTTGGTCTACCGTATAAATAGTTTGACCATTTGGAGAGGTAACAGGTGTTGATAAACCTTCACCTTCAAAACGTAATGGCGTACCAATGTTTCTCAATGAAATACCAATACGTACATTTTCATTCGTGTACTGAATACCTGCATCAATTGCAACACCAGTTGCTTTAACATCTGAAGCATTTTCAGAAACAATACGAGTGGTAACTCCTACTGCAATTTTTTCATCAAATAAATGAGCATAAGAAAGACCTAGATTAGTATAGTTTGGTGAAAAAATACCACCATTACCTTCTGGCTGCTGTACTGTTGTGATTGAAATATCACCAAAATCCATCGCCATCAAACTAACGCCAAAAACACCATTTTTACCTATTTTCTGTGCCAAACCAACAGCATTAACAGAAATCTCTGTACCTCTTAAGTATTGCGTTGTAGCTGCAATAATTTCAGTATTGTTGATAAAGGATAATCCGGCTACATTCAATCGAATAGCTTCAACACCCATAACACTAGCTGTGTTAAGTGAGTGCAATCCTGAACTTCTGCCCCAAGGATTGATGACAAGCTCATATGCGCCTGCTTCACCTTGTCGGTCAGGATTTCCTGCCTTTACATCATTGAA
>CAZMEH010000491.1:0-2870 GCA_964564885.1 uncultured Saprospiraceae bacterium
TGAAAGAAATTTCATACAGCATGATATTTAAAAGAATGGAAGAAACAGCATTTTTAAAATGCTGTTTCTTCCATGAATTAACTAAATTTTACAATATGTAAATTTACTAATTAAAATCAAAATCAATTGACTCTTATAGCTAGAGTATTAATTAATACCCTGGGTTTTGCGTTAATGCACCACCACTTAAATCAATTGCACTAAGCGGAATTGGAAACATATCAAATGCAGCCTGATAAGGGCTTGCTTTTGGTCCAAAGTTAGTGATAGTTCTCGTTTCGTTTACGAAATAAGCAGTCATTACTTCTTCTGCTATATCCCATCTTCTCAAGTCAAACAATCTATGTCCTTCCATACCTAATTCCAATCTTCTTTCAAAACGAACTGCTTGTATAGCAACATCTTGATCAGCGAAAGCGGTATAAGCTTCAACAACATACATTGCTGCATCTCCAGAACCATCAATTGCTTGCATGTAAGAAGAACCTTTAGCTCTATTTCTTACTAAGTTAACGTTAGTTAAAGCAGTTGCCAAATCACCTGTTTCTGCTGCTGCCTCTGCTGCCATTAATAAAACATCTGCATAACGCATGATGTAATAATTAATACCAGAAAGTTGCTGTCCCCAGCCACCAGTACCTTGGTTAACACCTTCTTCACCACTCCAATACACATTTTTCTTAGATAAATATGGACCAGAATAATCTTGAGGCGTTGCTCTAATCCAATCCTGACCTGGGTGTGCGCCATAACCATTATAATCAATACCTCTACGACCAACAGTATAGTCACTTCGTGGATCTAAAGAACCAGCATAAGGCGTGAAAGGATCTGCACTAGCAACACCAAAATCACTTGTTACATCTTGTTGATTATAAGTATCTAAAAGAGGTAAACCATCCGTGTCCGTTTGGTACGCATTTAATAAATCTTGCGTAGGTTGGTAAAAACCACAACAAGCACCAAATGGTCCAGGATTAGGGAAATTTAAAGCACCTCCTATGTTTCCATTGAAAGATTGCCCATCATCAGCCGTAAATTGAATTGCAAAAACAGATTCAGGACCATCTTCTCCAGCTACTCTAAAATTATCGACATAATCTGGCAATAATGAATAAGGACCATTATCAACTACATCATTTAACATGGTAGAAGCTTCCGTCCATTTAGATTGATATAAATAGGCTTTACCTAAAAATGCTTTAGCTGCCCATGAAGTAGGTCGCCCCATTTCTGCTTGACTACTTGGTAAATTAGTAACCGCATATTGGAAATCTGCCTCAACTTCAGTCCAAATAGCACCGGCGTTAGGTTGATTAAATTCTGTATCGGTATAATTTTGATCTGAGATATAAGGAACATTTCCCCACATTTTCTGTAATTCAAAATTAAAATGTCCTCTTAAGAAACGAGCTTCTGCCAATTGTGCAGAAAAATCGCCATCTGGAATACTACTTATTAGAGAGATGACTGCATTTGCACGGTTGATACCAGCAAAAACAACGCCCCATTTAGCAGAAAAATAACCATTACCAGTTGCCCAATTCATTAATTCAAGCTCTTTTAAATCCGCTTGATCATCATCAGTACTACCTTTATGAGCATCATCTGAAAGGACATCCATTGTCCAGTTATCTGGTGCTACGCCCCATTCGTTTCCAGCAGGATTAGCTCTAACACCATTAAGCGAAGAATAAGCTCCTGTCAATAATAAGTTTACTCCAACTTCGTTCTTTAATGCTTCATCACTCAACGCACCAATAGCTGGCGAGGTGGTAAATTCATCACTACAAGATGCGATTAATATGCTTATAATAAGCATAAAACCAAATATTTTCTTTTTCATATTATTACAATTAAATATTTCTTTTTGTTGATTTAGAATCTGATGTTTGTACCAAAAGTAATTCCTTTAGATAATGGATAGATTTGTCTATCAACACCTAAACTTAAATTATCATAAGAGATGATCTCAGGATCATATCCACTATAATTAGTAATGGTTAACAAATTAGATCCTTGTACATATATTCTAACAGATTGAATTTTAGCTTTATCAGTGATAGCACTAGGTAAAGTATAACCAACTTGTAAGTTCTTTAATCTAAAGTAAGAACCATCTTCTATAAAGTAAGTATTAGCAGAAGCCTCTTCTAATGGATAAGAAGCAGTCAAAGCAGGTACATCAGTATTTGTATTAGTAGGAGTCCAAGCATCTAAGACTCTTGTACTTCTATTACCTTCAAAGAATAAACCGAAGTCTGTAAATACTTTATTGTAATTATAGATTTCGTTTCCTTTAGATCCAGTGAAGAAGATAGATGCATCCAACCCTTTGTAGTTAACCTTCAAGTTGATACCATAAGTGAAATCTGGGTGAGGAGAACCAATATTAGTTCTATCTTCATCATTAACTACACCATCATTATTTACATCTTCATATACAAATCTACCATTTTCATCAAGACCAGTAATGTTTCTACCGTAGAAATAAGACATTTCACCGCCTACTTCTGTTCTAGTTACTGCGCCATTTCTCAAGTCTTGACGACCTGCAACAGGTGTATCATTAATCAAACTAGTTACTTCGTTTTTATAACGAGAAACATAGAATGAAACATCATAACCAAAACCACCAGCAGTTCTATCTGCATAGCCTAATTCCAAATCAATACCTCTGTTTCTAATATCTCCTAAATTTACTAAAGGAGCTCCTGCGTCAATTGCAGTAGTACTAATCAAACTGAAATCTCTAGTAATTAAGTCTTTTGTTTCGATATTATAAACTTCAGCATTAAGGATTAATTTATTATCCAACATACCTAATTCAATACCAAAATTTGTACTAATAGAAGTTTCCCACTTTAAGT